>JANXPK010000089.1 GCA_025357355.1 Rhodobacterales bacterium | reverse complement strand
GAATCTGCGCGCAAGCGACATGCTCTAAATGCCACCCTCCATGCCAAGGTCTTCCAGCGCTCAATGCCGATTTCTCCGAAGAAATCGCCTCACGCCATCACCGGCCCGTGGCCGCGAACGCTGCGCCTGCTTGGCGAGCCTCCCCAGTCCAGAGTTACGCCCCACGCCGCCCACTGTCCGCTCCGGGCGCAGGGACAGCCAGGTAGCGCGCTCAGCCAAAGCCTGCCGCTACTGTGCGAATTCTCCCACAAAGCGCTCAGCAGTCCCTTGCGGTCCTTTTTCGCCTGCGCAAGCGAAGAAGGACCGCAAGGGACTGCTGAGCGGGTGTGATCGGTTGCAAACGACAGGCCCTAGTCCGTCCCTGTCGCCTCGAAGGTCATCTCGCTCAGGCCGCCGTACCCGCCCTCAACTCCAGCTTCGCCAGTCGACGAATCGCTCTCCATCTCCATCGTCGCGCGGTGGCCCTGTCCGCGCAAAGCGCCGCCCGTCCCTTCCGCCCCGAGCACCTCGTTCAGCCGCACCGCGCGCATGCCGCGGTTCTGGCCCAGCCGCGCCTCCGCGACCAGTCGGCCATCGAAGCCTTCGAGGCTGATCCGCTCCAGCCCGGCTTGCGGCAGTGCCAGCACCGCGCCCTCGCTCAGACCCATCACTTCGCTCAAAGGCAGGGTCAGCCGGGCCAGAACCGCCTCAAGCCGGCAATTGGCTCCGTTGACCCGCTCCGACAGGGCCTGCACGAACAAATGACCATGGTCGGGCTGCTCTCCCGGTGCTGCTTTGCTGGCGGGCATCATTCCCCGGCCCTCGGCTGGCATCGCCAGCACAATCTCGCCATGCCGCGCCCCGCCAGCCAGATCAACCTCGGCGCGCAACACCTTGAAAACCGTATCTTCCAGCAGCAACCCCAGGGGCCGCGGATCGCTGAGGAAACTGGCATAGCGAAAACCGCCCGCCCAGACCAGATCGGCCTCATCCGCGAGCGCGATCTCCAACCCGCGCAAGGCCGCGTCGATCACGCCTGCGACCATGGCTGCATCGGTGCGGGTCGGCTTGCGCAGGGTCAGGTCGGTCGCCTTGACCTTGCCGATGGTCTGCGCCTCGATGAACCCGGCCAGCACGGCAGGCGACAGCATGATGACGCCCAAGCCCTCTTTCGGACCGTCCAGAACCGCAATCAGCGACCGCTCCGGCGGCAATTCCACGATCTCGGCCAACGACCGGCGATCCAGCGTCATCGAGTGGAAATCGAGAGTGGTCTTCAAAAGATCGCGCGCCGCCCGCGCCAGCGCCAATCGCCAGCAGCGATCCGCCCCCGGCCCGCCCTCCGCCGCCGCGGCCCGCGCCGTCGCCACCTTGCGCCGTAGGATGCCTTGCCCTGCCTCAGCCATCGCGACCCCTGAATGCTTCCCGGCCAGATTGCCCGCAAGCGGTTAGCAAAGCGTTGAAGCCGTCCGGAAAGCCGGTGCCAGCCCAAAGAAAAGCGCGCCCGGTTGCCCGGACGCGCCCCTTCTTTCACACAGGGATTACTTCAGCGCGATGTCGGTGATGGCATGGGTCCAGGCACCCACCGGTTCTTTGGTGATCACCGGGTCCGACCCGCCCGCAAGCAGCGTCGCCACCGTGCGCTTGTAGTCCGCCTCGTCCAGCGCCCCGTTCGACCCTGCGGTCAGCTTGGCGACCTCGGCCATCATGGATTTCTGATGCGCCGCCGTCTGCGCGCCTGTGGTATCGGCGTCCAACACAATGCCCGCCGCTTCATCCGGGTTGGCCTCGGCGTATTTCCAGCCCTTCATCGAGGCCCGCACGAACCGCACCATCTTGTCGGCGAACGCGGCATCTTTCAGCTTGTTGTCCAGCACATAAAGCCCGTCTTCCAGGGTCGAGACGCCCATATCCTCGTATTTGAAGGTGATCAGATCATCTGCCTTCACCCCCGCCTCCAGGACCTGATTGTATTCGTTATAGGTCATGGTCGAGATGCAGGCCGCCTGCTTTTGCAGCAAAGGATCGACGTTGAAGCCCTGTTTCAGCACCGTGACCCCGCCCTTGGAGCCATCGGTCTTGTAGCCCAGCTTGCTCATCCAGGCCAGGAACGGATACTCGTTGCCATAAAACCACACGCCCAGCGTCTTGTCGGCGAAATCCTTCGGCGTCTTGATCCCGGTTTCCTTCAGGCAGGTCAGCATCAGGCCCGAATGCTTGTAGGGCTGCGCGATGTTGACCAGCCCCAGACCCTTTTCCCGCGCGGCCAGCGCGGACGGCATCCAGTCCACGATCACATCGGCCCCGCCACCCGCGATCACCTGCTCAGGTGCGGCATCCGGCCCACCGGGCTTGATCGTGACGTTCAGCTTTTCGTCCTTGTAATAGCCCTTGGCCGCCGCGACGTAATAGCCCGCGAACTGGGCCTGCGTGACCCATTTCAGTTGCAGCGTCACGTCATCATCGGCCCGCGCCCCGCCCGCCATCGTCGCGGCCAGAAAGACGCCCGTCAGTATTTTCTTCATTTTGGACTCCCTTGTTGCATCCATTTCACTTCGGCCATTCCGGCTCTATCTGCTCCGTTGCGACGGGTGCCAGAACGTCACCCCCCGCTCAATCATCGCCACGACCCCGTAAAACGCCGAGCCCGCCAGCGCCGCTACCGCAATCTCCGCCCAAACCATGTCCAGCCCCAGCTTGCCCACCTCGGTCGAGATTCGAAAGCCCATGCCGACGATGGGCGAGCCGAAAAACTCCGCCACAATCGCCCCGATCATCGCCAGCGTCGTTGCAATTTTCAAGCCGTTGAAGATGAAGGGCATCGCGGCAGGCAGTCGCAGCTTGAAAAGGCTCTGCCAATAGCCCGCCCCCCACGTCGCCATCAGGTCGCGCTGCATCCGCTCAGAGGCCGCCAGCCCCGCCACCGTGTTCACCAAGACCGGAAAGAACACCATGACGACCACCACCGCCGCCTTCGATTGCCAGTCAAAGCCGAACCACATCACCAGAATCGGCGCGATGCCGACGATGGGCAGGGCGGCGACAAAATTGCCGATGGGCATCAGCCCGCGCTGCAGAAACGGCGAGCGGTCGATCAGCACCGCCGTCACAAAGGCCGCCCCGCACCCCATCACATAGCCCGTCAGCGCCCCCTTGACGAAGGTCTGCCGGAAATCCTGCCAAAGCACCGGCAGGCTCGCCGCAATCCGCGTTCCAATGGCCGAAGGCGGCGGCAGGATCACCCCCGGCACCGCCAACCCGCGCACCACGAACTCCCACACCACCAGCACCGTCACCCCAAAGATCGCTGGCACGAGCAGCCGCCCAACCCGGCTGCGCACCACCATGGAATGCGACAGCCAGATGTTCAGCCCCCAGGCCCCCAGCCACACCCCCAAGGCCGCGACCAGCCAGATCATGCCATCCCCATCCGTTTCAGCGTCACCTTCTCGACCGCGCCGATGATCATCACCAGCACCGCCGCAACAATCGCCGCCGCAAACAGCGCCGCCCAGATCTGCACCGTCTGCCCGTAATAACTCCCGCTCAAAAGCCGCGCCCCCAGCCCCGCCACCGCCCCCGTCGGCATCTCACCCACGATCGCCCCGACCAGCGAGGCCGCAATCCCCACCTTCAAACTTGCGAACAGATAGGGCATCGACGACGGCAGCCGCAGCTTCCACAGCACTTGACTGCGGCTGGCGTTATAAGTCGCCAACTGGTCCAACTGCATCTGATCCGGGCTGCGCAGCCCCTTGACCATGCCGACCAGCACCGGAAAGAAGCTCAGGAACGCCGAGATGATCGCTTTGGGCACCAGCCCTGTTACCCCCACCGACGACAGCACCACGATGATCATCGGTGCAATCGCCAATATCGGCACTGTCTGGCTGGCAATCGCC
>JANXPK010000085.1 GCA_025357355.1 Rhodobacterales bacterium | reverse complement strand
TGAAATCAAACACTTTCGCAAACCGTCCAGATCTGGACGCCCCACACGTCAAAAGTCCGTCGGCGCCCCGCCCTCTTGTTTGCGGCGGGCGACGAACTGACGCAGTTCTTCCTGATGGTCGCCATTCATCGGCGGCGGTTCGAACTCGGCCAATATCTGTTTGTAAACCCGATGCGCCCGCTCTGCCGTCCACTGCGCGCCGTCCAGTTGCCACGCCTCAAAGTTGCGCCAGTCGCTGATCATCGGGGCATAGAACGCGGTCTGATAGCGGTCCTGGGTGTGCTGGCAGCCAAAGTAATGCCCACCCGGACCGACCTCACGAATGGCATCAAGGGCGATGTCGTCGTCGGTGGTGGCCCAGGTCGCTTCTTCGAAGTAGCGCTGGATCATCTGCAGGACTTCGCAGTCCATGATGAACTTCTCGGGCGAGGCGATCAGCCCACCTTCCAGCCAGCCCGCCGCATGATAGACCATGTTGGTCCGGCTTTGCACCGCCGCCCACAGGCTGTTGGAGGTTTCCCACATCGCCTGCCCGTCCGGCACGTTCGCCGCGCAGACCCCCGACGACCGCAGCGGCAGCTTGTAGTGCCGCACCAACTGCCCGGTCATCTGGGTCGCGCGCATGTATTCCGGCGTGCCAAAGGCCGGCGCCCCCGACTTCATGTCGACGTTCGAGGTGAAGGTCCCGATCGCCACCGGACAGCCCGGATTGATGTATTGCAACAGCGCAACCGCCGCCAGCGCCTCGGCCAGCGACAGCGCCACCGCCCCCGCCATCGTCACCGGCGCCATCGCACCGGCCAGCGTGAACGGCGTCACCACCACCGGCTGCCCCCGCCGTGCCAGCCGCATCGCCCCGTCCAGCATCGGATAGTCGTGCTTCAATGGGCTCACCGAGTTGATATTGGTGTACATTCGCGGCTTGGCCTGAAACTCCGCCTCGCTCAGCCCCCCGGCAATCCGGGCCATCTCCATCACATCCTCGACCCGCTCGGCGCCGAGCGAATAGGCGTGCACCACCTTGTCGGTCAGGGTCAGCTTTTCGTACAGGCAATCAAGGTGCCGCACCGATGGGTGGATGTCGACCGGCTCGACCGGATAGCCGCCCGCGATGTGGATGCAGTTGAAATACTGGGTCAGCCGCATGAAATTCTTGAAGGTCTCGAAATCACCGGACCGCTTGCCGCGCTCCATATCCCACGAGTTCGGCGGAGAAGAGACGTTGACGAACAGCATGTGCTTGCCGCCCATGATCAACTCGCGCTCCACATTGCGCGGCGTCATGGTGAAGGTTTCGGGCGCCGTCGCCAGCATCTCCATGACAAAGTCTTCGTCCATGCGGATATTGGTGCCGTTCACCGTGCAGCCCGCCTGCTTCAGGATCGTCACGGCTTCGGGGTTCAGAAATTCGATGCCGATGTCACGCAGGATGCGCATGGCGCCGCGGTGAATGGCCTGCACACCGTCCGCGTCCAGGGGTTCGGTCGGCCTGTCGGGGTTGACCGGAATGCGCCACGGCATCTGGTCGATGACCGAAGCCCCTGCCCGTTCCTTGTTGCCCGCCCGGCCGCCCGCCCTGCCCCGCACCCTTGCTGGCCGGTTTGCATCATCGCTCATCGACGGCTCCATTCCTGCGGCAAACCCTCGCCCCGCTTTGGCCGAAGATGACCGAAACCGCCCCACCACGCGCACTCTGTTCCCGACCGGCAGGCGTCGTTTTTCGCGCGCTCTTAGTTCAGGCTGCGGTTTGGCCGTCGATCCAGGCACCCAAAGCCGCGATATCGCGCAGAACCACATCGGCATGCGGCGCCAGATCTTCCCCGGTAGCAATGCCCGTCAGCACCGCCACGGCATGCATTCCGGCAGCGCGCCCGGCGTCAAGGTCATGCAAGCTGTCGCCCACCATCGCCACCCGCGAGGGGGTCAGGTCAAAGCGGCGCAGGAATTCCAAAAGCTGCCCTGGCGCAGGCTTGCCGCCCCAGCCCGAATCGCAGCCGACCACGAAATCGAACAGGTCCAGCACCCCGGCCCGCTCCAGATGCACCCGCGCCGGCATCTCGGTGTCGTTGGTCGCCAGCCCCAGCACCAGCCCCCGCGCCTTCAGCCCGCCCAGCACCTCGCGCAAGGGCACCGCCGGCACCATCGGTGCTGCCGCCGACAAGGCCCCCATGCGGTCGTTCAGCGCATTGAGGCTGATCCCGCTCAGATGCGGATGCAGGATGGCGGCGATCTCGGGCGTGGTCAGGCTGATCACCGGGCTCCACGCCGCGAATTCGCGCATCGCCGGATCATAGCCCAGAATCCCGCCCAGTTTGCGCGCGGCCTCGGCGTCGGGCGCAAACTCGGCCAGCAGGCTCTCGGTGAACGCCCCCCAACTGGCGCGGAAGTCGAACAAGGTGCCATCCTTGTCGAAGATCACCGCATCAAGCATGAACACACTTCACGTCCAGTTCCAGACGTCGCCACCCGGCAACAGCACCCTTGCCTGCATGGGGGCGGTATAGGGCGCGCCACGGCTGTCGCAAAATTCCTTGACCAGATTGTCCTCGGAAAGGATGTAATCCAGCACCCGGCCCAGGAAGGCCGGCTCGGTGATCGAGCGGACCAGATCGGCAGGCCCGGCCCCCGTCATCACCATAAAGTCATTAAGACGTTGCGCATCGCCCGACAGCCAGGAAAACGCCTGCGCCGCCAGCGTTTCGGCAGATTTTCGCGCAACTCCAGAGTTTTCAACAGGTTTTCCCACGGCTTCCCTTCGAGTTTGCGCCAATTGATTATATAGTCAGAAAGGATTTCTTAACTTCTTGCGGTCAATCATGGCGCGACGAAGTTGAAGCAAAGTGGGCCAGTTCCGGATGATCGGCAAGATCCTCATAGTAGATGATGTGTCGACAAACCGCATCGTGTTCAAGGTCAAATTGACCGCGGCGGGCTACAACTCGGTCATGGCCGGGGATGGCAGCACCTGCCTGCGTCTGGCCCAGACCGAGGCGCCCGATCTGATCCTGCTTGACCTGATGTTGCCCGACATGTCCGGGATCGAGGTTCTGCGCGGGTTGAAGACCAACACCGCCACCCGGCGCATTCCGGTCGTGATGTTCTCGTCCGAACCCGATCCGGTGCAACGGCTGGCGGCGCTGCGGGCCGGGGCAGAAGACTTCTTGACCCGCCCGATCGACGACCAGACGCTGCTTGCTCGCCTTCGCAGCCTGCTCAGGGCGCGTGAGGTTGTTGGCGGCTTTGCCTCCCCTGAAGGCGGGCTTGGCCTTTTTGGCATGGCCGAGCCGTCGACGACATTCGAAACGCCCGGTCACGTCGCCCTGGTGATGAGCCGCACCGAAACCGCCATGCATTTGCGCAAACAGCTCTCGGCATCCGGCGGCGAATTGTTCAGCGTTCTGGCGCCCGAAGATGTCTATCTGGATCAAGGCACACACGGTGCGCCGGACGTCTATCTGATCGACGCCGACATCGGTTCGGCGGGCGGCGGGTTGCGGATCATGTCGGAACTGCTCAGCCGCAGC
>JANXPK010000079.1 GCA_025357355.1 Rhodobacterales bacterium | reverse complement strand
TCGAGTTGCCCCAGTTGTAGAACGCGGCCGGTGCCAGTTTGTCGGCGGCACGCAGCTCGTAATGTTTGGCAATTTCATAGACTTCGATGGTGGCATCGATGCCGACCTTGCGCCATTCCCCGACGATGGCCTGGATCATCTCATAATCCTTGGGCATGTAGCCCTTGGTGGTCTGGATGGTGAACCTGGCGGGTTTGTCGGGGGAATAGCCCGAGGCGGCCAGGAACTTGACAGCGGCATCGGGGTCGTAGGGCGTCTTGATCGTGGGATCATAGGCGTCGTAATCGGGCGTCTCCAGCGTGTCGATCGGTACGCCGTAACCGGACAGCAACTTGTCGACGATGGCTTTCTTGTCGATGGCGGCGACGGCGGCATGGCGGACATTGGGGTCGAGCATGACCTCGATGTCGTTGAGAAAGATCATGCCGATATTCGAGACCGGGGTGGCATAGTTGTTCAGGCTGGCCTTGAGGCGGTCGAACTCCTCGTAGGGCACTTCAAGCGTCACGTGAGACGAACCGGATTCCACCTCGGCCACCCGCGCCGCGGCATCGGTCACGAATTTGATCGTCACCGTCTCGAAATCGGGCTTGCCGCCCCAGTACTTGGCATTGGCTTTGAGGCGGACAAAGGCGTCACGCTCGTATTTCTCGACCATATAGGGGCCAGTGCCGATGGGGGCGGCCTCAAAGCCGGCGGCGCCGACCTTGGTGTAATAGGCTTTGGGCAGGACGTAGCCGGTCAGGAAATACATCCATTTGAAGATGGTGGGGTCAAACTGCTTGACGTCGGCGGTGACCTTGTTGCCGTCGGCCTTGAAGTTGGCGAGGGTGCCCCAGACAAACTGGATCGGGTTGCCGGTCTTGGGATCGGCGGCGCGTTCCAGGCTCCACGCCACGTCCTCGGCGGTGAAGGGGCTGCCGTCATGCCAGGTGACGCCGTCACGGACCGTCATGTGGACCTGGGTCTTGTCGTCGTTCCAGCCCCATTCGGTCAAGAGGCCAGGTGCGGGTTTGAGGTCGGGCTTTTGCAGGATGAACTGGTCGAATACCGATTGGTACAGGCCCTGAATGGTCGGGTTCACCGCAGAGGGCCCGGTGGTGGGGTCCCAGGACGGCAGGTTGACGTTGTAGGCGATCACCAGTTCGGTAATGGCTTGGGCAAAACTGGGCAGGCCAGCGGCGGTCATTGCCACGGTCGCTGCCGACAGCTTCAGAAGGCTTCGTCTGTTCAGGTTCATGATGGGGCTCCCTGTTGTGGATTTGCTTTAATTGCCAGCCAGTTGCCGGGCCAGGTGGTATCCGGACCCAGCACCGGTCCCCGCACCGGGCCAGACGGCGGCCCCGGTCAGGAACAGGTTTCGGATCGGAGTGGTGCCGTCCGCAGAACCGCGTGCGGGCCGGAAGAGGAAGTGTTGCGACAAATGATGGCTGCCGCAGACCTGATCGCCGCCGACGAGGTTGGGGTTGTCTGCCTGCAACTCTACAGGCGTCACAATCCGCCGGGCAAGGATTTTCGCGGCGGTCCCGGGGGCATGAGCCTCCAGGATCGCCAGTGCCCGGTCGGCAAAGGGTTCGGCGGCGGCAGCCCAGCCCGTGGCGGTGATCTCGCCCTTGGCATCGCCCACAATGGTGCCCGGCGCCATGCGGACCTGCAGCCACAGGGTGTGCTTGCCGGGTGGGGCGCGGGAGGGGTCGACGACGGTCGGCTGACCCACCACCACGACCGGCGCATCGGGCAGAAGGCCCGCTTTGGCCTGCTGGTAAGTCCGCGCCATCTGATCAAGCGAGGGCGCGATATGGACATAGGCGAAGCTTTGCAGCGCGGTCCCGGCCCGCCATTCCGGCAAGTCCGACAGGGCCAGATGGATCATCATGGTGCCGGGCGCATGGGCAAAGTGCCGCATCGCATTGTCAAACGCGGCGGTCATGTCCCCGGTCAGCTCAGCCAAAGCGCGCGGGGCAGTTCCGGCAATTACCGCTTTGTTTGCCATGATTTGACGGCCGTTCTTCAACTCGATCCCATTGGCCCGGCCGTGGCTGTGCAAGATGCGGGCGACGGGGGCGTTGCATTCGACGACACCGCCGCGGGCTTGAATGGCCGCAACCAATGCCTTGATCATGGTGTCGGCGCCGCCTTGGCCGATTGCCATGCCGTAGGCCTGCCCGGCCATCCCCTCAAGATAGGGGAAAAGAGCGCCGCCCGCGATGTCGGGCGCGAAATCGAGGTGCATGCCCCAGGCGCCAAGCATGGCCTGCACATGGGGATGGCGGAAGGTTTCGGTCAGCCAGGCGCGCGGCGAGGACAGCAAGAACCGCCCGAGGTCGAGCGTGCCCGCAACGCCCTTGGCGCGCCACGTGCTGTAGAGATAGCGAGCCAAAGATGGCAGTCGCATTGAACTGCCTAGCAGGCCAAAGAGGTGCGGCGCCTCGGCGCCAAAGCCCGCAACCAGCCGCCGCCAGGTGGTGGCATCCTCGGGGGACAGTGCGCCGATAAGGTGAGCAGTCTCTTCCAAGTCATTGGACACGCCGACAAAACTGCCATCTGGGAAAGAGGAGGCAAAGGGCTTGGCCGCTGGCACGAAGGCGCAACCATGTTTCATCAATTCGGCGCAATAGGTCTTGAAAAACGCACTTCCCGCGAACAGTGACAGGTTCATCGCGCCCCAGTCATGGCGAAAGCCCGGCAAGGTGTATTCACCGGTTTTCACCGCGCCACCGGCGACCGGACCCTGTTCGAACACCCCGACTTTCCAGCCCCGCGCCGCCAGATGCAGGGCGGCCGCAAGCGCGTTGTGGCCTGCCCCGATCAGCACGGCGTCGAAGTTGGCCAAGCGCGCATCCTCCGGTGAATTCCATCAGGATATTTGCAAATGCATCTAAATCTGTCTAGCATGATTCTTGGAAATCGGGTGAGGGTCGCGACCTGCGAAGCACCACCATTCACGAACAACAATCGACAGCTTGACCATCGGGAGAACGACATGACATCTGCAACGCTGCTGGCCGATCTGGCCGGGATGCTGGCCTCTGGCGGGGTCGAGGTGGTGGATTGCACCGGGGTTCTGGGACCGGAGACGCCGCTCTTGAAGCTGCCGCCGGACTTCGCCAAGGACACCCCGAAGATCGAGATTCACCGCATCAGCGAATATGACAAGGACGGGCCGTTCTGGGCGTGGAACTGGCTGAAGGTGGGCGAGCATTCGGGCACGCACTTTGACGCGCCGCATCACTGGATCACCGGCAAGGACTACGCCGATGGCTTTACCGATACCCTGCCGGTGCAACGTTTGGTAGCGCCGGTCAACGTGCTGGACTTCTCGAAGGAATGCGCCAAGGACCCGGATTTCCTGCTGACCATCGACCATGTCAAGGCGTGGGAGGCCAAGCATGGGGCGATCAAGGCGGGCGAGTGGGTGGTACTGCGCTCGGACTGGGATGCCCGTGCCCATGACGAGGGGCTGTTCCTGAACGCCAACGCCACGGGGCCGCACACCCCCGGCCCGACCGCCGAGGTGATCGAGTATCTGATCGCCAAGGGCATCGTCGGCTGGGGCAGCCAGTGCATCGGCACCGATGCGGGGCAGGCGGGCGGCATGACGCCGCCATTCCCGGCGCATAACCTTTTGCACAAGAACAACCGCTATGGCCTGGCCTCGCTTGCCAACCTCGACAAGCTGCCGCCGAAGGGGGCGATCCTGATTGCGGCGCCGCTCAAGATCAAGAGCGGCACCGGCTCGCCGATCCGGGCACTGGCGCTGGTTCCGCGCGGCTGAAGTGGCGGATCACGTCATCATCGGTTCCGGCATCAACGCCCTTGTTGCCGGGGCCATGCTGGCCTTGAAGGGCGACCGGGTGCTGCTGCTGGAGCGCAGCGACCGTGCGGGCGGTTGTCTGCGGACTGAAGAGATCACGCTGCCCGGTTTCAAGCACGACGTGATGGCGACCACGTTTGTGTTGTTCATGACCGGGCCCGCCGGAGCGGTGCTCGGGCCGCATCTGGCGCGGCACGGGTTTGAGTATTGCCACTCGCCGCATCCGACGGCCGTGTTGCGTCCGGACGGATCTTCGCTGGTCCTGACGATGGACCGCCCGACCAATGTGGCCGCCTTCAACGCCTTGGCTGCGGGCGACGGTAATCAGCATGGGCGCGACGTTGGCGGGATCGAGCAGGATGCGCCGTTTCTATTCGCGCTCCTGGGCGGCGAGTTGTGGTCGTGGGGCACGTTCAAGCTGCTTTTCGCCCAAGCCCGCAAACGCGGGTTGCGCGGGCTGGCGGCATGGTTCGGCACGGCGCTGATACCGGCGCGGGGCTGGTTGGAGACGGGGTATCACAGCCCGCTGGTGCAGGCGCTGTTCGCGCCGTGGGTGCTGCATTGCGGGTTGACGCCCGAAAGCACCTATTCCGGCCAGATGGCCCGCGTCGTGGCCTTTGCGCTGGAGGCGGCGGGGGCACCGATTGCCAAGGGCGGGGCCGGGCAGGCAGTGGCGGCATTCCGGGCGCTGATCGAGGAAAAGGGCGGCGAGGTGCGCTGCGGAGCCGAGGTGGACCGGATCAATGTGCAAGGCAGCCGTGTGACGGGGGTGACGCTGACCTCGGGCGAGGTGATCACGGTGGGATCGGTGCTGGCCTCGGTTGCGCCGGGGCAGTTGATGGAGCGGCTGTTGCGGGATGTGAATTTGCCGGGGGACCGTGCGGCGGCGAAGGTGTTTCGCCACGGGCGCGGCAATTTCCAGCTGCACTACGCGCTGGACGCTGTGCCCGAATGGCTGTCGCCAGGGCTGGAGGATGTGGCGCTGATCCACCTGTCGGACGGCATCGACGCGGTGTCGAAGTCGGCGAACGAGGCGGAGCGGGGGATGCTGCCTGCGGTGCCCACCATCTGCGTCGGGCAGCCGCATCGGCTTGACCCCTCACGCTGCCCGCCGGGCCGCGCGATCCTGTGGCTGCAAATCCCCGACGCGCCGCGCCTGATCAAGGGCGATGCGGCGGGGGAGATCACGGCTAGCGATTGGGACGCGGAGCGCGAGGCATTTGCCGACCGGATCGAGGCGATCTTGTCGCGCCATATCAAGGACTTTGCCAAGATCAAGCTCGCCCGCCGCGCCTATTCGCCGAAGGATCTGGAGGCGATGAACGTCAATCTGGTTGGCGGCGATCCTTATGGCGGGATGTGCTCGATCGACCAGTTCTTTCTCTGGCGACCGACGTCATGGGGTCCGGCGACCCCCATGATCCGGGGGTTGACCCAGATCGGCGCCTCTACCCATCCCGGGCCGGGGCTTGGCGGCGGGTCGGGCTATCTGGCGGCACGGAGGCTTGGCGCATGAACGACGAGACCAGCCTCTATCCGCCGCTGGCCGAGATCGGTCTTGGCAATTACGCGCCGTACCTGATGAACCGCATCATGGGCCGCTACAACGCCAGTTTGCGGGCGGAGATGGCCGATCTGGGCCTGACCACCCCCAAGATGCGGGCGCTGGCGGTGTTGTCGGTGCAGGACGGCCCGCTGGTCGGCGAATTGTCGCTGTTGACGGTGGTCGAGCAATCGACCCTGTCGCGGGCGCTTGACCAGTTGCAGGCCGGTGGCATGATCCGGCGCGAAGCTGATGCCGCCGACAGCCGTGCGGTGCGGGTTTTCGTCACGGATGCGGGCCGCGCCTGTTTTGAAACCCTGTGGCCGCATATGGCCGCAGCACAGGCGCGGATGTTTCGCGGCGTGCCCGAGGACGAGCGCCGCGCCTTTGTCGGCACGTTGCAGAAGATGCTGGCCAATATCCGGAGGCAAGGCAGCTGATGGCGGAACGATCGTTCAAGGTGGAAGTCGAGCATTTGCGACTGGGAGAGGGCGGCACCTTTACCGGCGAGGGGATTTTGGCACTGACCAAGGCGCTGCTGGAAAACGGCGTGGGCTATGTCGGCGGCTATCAGGGAGCACCCATCAGCCATCTGATGGATGTGCTGGCCGACGCGCAGGAGTTGCTGGGTGAGTTGGGCGTGCGGTTCGAGGCCAATGCCAATGAGGCGGCGGCGGCGGCGATGCTGGCGGCGTCGGTGCATTATCCCATTCGTGGGGCGGTGACGTTCAAGGGGCCGGTGGGGGTCAACGTCGCCTCGGATGCGCTGGCCAATCTGGCGTCCTCAGGGGTCACGGGGGGCGCGCTGGTCATCGTGGGCGAGGATTACGGCGAAGGCTCGTCCATCATGCAGGAACGCACCCACGCCTTTGCGATGAAGTCGCAGTTCTGGCTTCTGGACCCGCGCCCCAACATGCCGTCGATCGTGAAGGCGGTGGGGGATGCGTTTGAACTGTCCGAGGCGTCGAACACGCCCGCGATGCTGATGGTCCGGATCAGGTCCTGCCACGTCACCGGAAGCTTTCTGACGCGCAACAACCGGCGGCCGATGCTGTCGGTGAAGGATGCGCTGAGTGCTCCGCGCAGCGATTTCAACCGGGTCGTCCTGCCGCCGATGTCCTATGCCCATGAACAGGACAAGATCAGGAACCGGATGCCTGCCGCGTTGAAGTTCATCAAGGAGCGCAAGCTGAACGAGGTGTTCGGGCCCAAGGAGTCTTCGTTGGGCATCGTGGTGCAGGGTGGCATGTACAACGGCACAATCCGCGCCTTGCAGAGGCTGGGGTTGGCTGATCTCTATGGGGCTACGCAAGTGCCGATCTACGTGCTGAACGTGACGTATCCCCTTGTTCCCGATGAGTTCCTGGCCTTTGCCGAGGGCAAGGACCATCTGTTGGTGATCGAAGAGGGCCAGCCTGAATTCATCGAGCAGGCGCTGGGGTCGATGCTTTACCGCGCCGGGCATAGCGTGAAACTGCACGGCAAGGGCGTCTTGCCCATGGCGGGGGAATATACCGGCACCGTGATGATGCAGGGGATCGAAGCGTTCTTGAAAGCCGCAGCGCCCGGCATACTGCCCGCCGCCGTCCGCGCGCCCAATATCGACCGCCCGGCCGTGCCCGACCTGAGCAAGACCGTGCCGATCCGTCCGCCAGGGTTCTGCACCGGCTGCCCGGAGCGGCCGATCTTTGCGGCGATCAAGCTGGTGGAAAAGGAATTGGGCAAGCACCAGATTGCCGCCGACATCGGCTGTCATCTCTTCGGCGCCTTGCCGCCGTTTGAAATCGGCGGGGCCACAATGGGGTACGGGTTGGGACCGGCGGCCAACGGGGCGTTTGACGGCGGCGGCGAGCGGCGGCCCATCGCCTTGATCGGCGATGGCGGGTTCTGGCACAACGGGTTGTCGTCCAGCTTCACCAACATGGCGTTCAACAGGTCGGATGGCGTGGCCA
>JANXPK010000359.1 GCA_025357355.1 Rhodobacterales bacterium | reverse complement strand
TCGCGCTCGGCCGGCGGCAGGTTGTTGACCACGCGGTCACCGATAGAGATGGTGCCACCCGTGATCCCCTCCAACCCGGCGATCATCCGCAGAAGCGTCGATTTGCCACAGCCCGACGGCCCGACCAGAACCACGAATTGCCCATCGGGAATATCAACGCTGACCCCGTGCACAACCTGCATTCCGCCATAGGATTTTTGCAGATCCCTGATCCTGACTTCCGCCATCTTGCCCCCCGGATGCCTGACCCTTGGGTCATCTTGGCAAAAGTCGTAACCGAGGCAAACCCCGCTGTCCATCATGTAGCCGTACTAACATGTTAGATGCTTGACTTGCGACCCCCGGCGCGGGCAAGCTTGCGGTGAGTTCGGCTGAGTCCGAACCGGGGTTGGGGAGACCACGAAAACGACAGCCCAAGACGGCGCAATCTCCCCCTGCTCGCAACTGCCATCAACGGCGGAACCAATTCGGAGGAACGAATGAAAGTCGAACACTATGATATCATCGTCCAGCGCGGTCTGACCCGCCGGGGCGTTCTCAAGGGGGCCGCCAGCGTTGGCGCCCTGTCAGCGATGGGCGGTGCCATCAGCTTTGCCACACCAGCACTGGCCGATGATGCGCTGCGCCAGCAGATCCTGAAGATTCCGGGCGTCGGCAAGGGCTCGCCCACCGATGCCGACTGGCAAAAGGTCGGCGAGCTTTGCCTCGGGCCGACCAAGGCCAACGTGACCGAAGGCGAATTCGCCGGGGTCGAGTTGACCTTCATGGGACTGAACAACCAGAACCTGCACAACCTCTTGTTCCGTGGCTTTCTGGCCAGCTGGCAGAAATATACTGGCGCCAAGATCAACTGGATCGACCTTGCGCAAGCCGACTACAACCCGCGCCTGCAACAGGCTATCGCCACTGGCACCGTCGATTTCGACATCATCGAGATGGGCGCGCCGTTTGAGGGCGACACCGCCGGGCGCGGCCTGTTGGACGAGATGCCCGACTGGGTCAAAAAGCAGATCGAGGTCGATGACTATGTGAACTACCTCAAGCCGCCGGTCGGCACGTGGGCGGGCAAGACGTACCGCGTCAACATCGATGGCGACAGCCACACCATGTCCTACCGCAAGGACTATTTCGGCGATGGCTCGATCTCGGGCATGAAGGATGCACCGACGACCTGGGCGCAGATTGCCGCATATTCGAAGGCCGTGAAAGGCAAGAAAGACCCGCTCACTGGCAACGAAGCTTACGGCTTCCTCGATCCGCTGAAGTATCAGTGGGGCGGCTTTGGCTTCTATTTCCTTGGCGACCGGGCCTCGGCCTATACCAAGCATCCCGACAACCCGGCATGGCTGTTCGAACCCGACACGATGAAACCGATGGTCAACAATCCGGGCTGGGTGCAGGCGATCCAGGACGTGATGGACATGCTGGCCGCAGGCGTCTACCCGGCCGACCAGTTGAACACCGATCCCAACGGCACCGGCTTTACCCAGTTCCTGGGCGGCGTCGGCTCTTCGGTCTGCTGGTGGGGCGATGTCGGCTCCAACGCCAAGACCTCCGACACCTCGGTCGTCGGCAACGTCGTCGGCTTCTCGATCAACCCCGGCGCGGACAAGGTCTACAACGCCAAAACCGCCGCCTGGGAAACCCCAGCCAAGCCCAACTTTGCGCCCAACATGGCCTATCTCGGCTGGGGCGTCTATGTGACCAGCCGCGTCAGCAAGGACGACAAGAAGCGCAAGGCCGCCTGGTCTGCCGCCGCCCATCTGGGCGGCAAGGACCTGTCACTCTGGACGACCGCGTATCCGTCGGGGTTCCAGCCCTACCGCAACAGCCACTTCAACTATGACGAATGGGCCGCCGCGGGCTATGACAAGGACTACATCGCCGACTACCTCGGCTCGCAAGGCGACAGCTACAACCACCCCAACGCCGCGATCGAACCGCGGATTCCGGGCATCTTCCAATACTACTCGGTGGCGGAAGACGAACTGGTCAAGGGCATCAACGGCAAATACCCGACGGCGCAAGCCACCGCCGACGCCATCGCCGCCGCCTGGGAGAAGATCACCGACCAGATCGGTCGCGACAACCAGATCAAGCTTTACAAGGCTTCTCTGGGGATGTGACTGCGGGGGTGCGCAATGAATGCGCACCCTACGCCAACCTCTGTAGGGTGCGCATTCATTGCGCAC
>JANXPK010000023.1 GCA_025357355.1 Rhodobacterales bacterium | reverse complement strand
CACGCCAGACGACGATCTGTCGCTGGCTGCCGTCCTGCGCTCGCCTATTTGCGGCCTGACCGAGGCCGAGCTTTACGATCTGGCGCAGGGTCGGTCGGGGTCGCTGTGGGAAGCGCTTGACGATCAGGCGGCGCGGTTTCGGGCGGTGGTCGATCTGCTGGCCGACCTGCGCGTTCAGGTCGATTACCTGCGGCCCTATGACATTCTGGAACGCATCCTGATCCGCCACGACGCCCGCCGCCGCCTGATTGCCAGGTTGAGCGACGAGGCCGAGGATGCGATTGACGAACTCTTGAACCAGGCGCTGGCCTATGAACGCGCCGAACCGCCCAGCCTGACCGGCTTTCTGATCTGGCTGGATGCCGAAGAGATCGACATCAAACGGCAGGCCGATGCGGCGGGACAGCGCATCCGGGTGATGACCGTCCACGGTGCCAAGGGGCTGGAATCAGAGATCGTGATCTTGCCGGACACCGCCGACCACAAGCCGCAAGAGCGTGAAGAAATCTTTGTCGGACCAGAAGGCGAGCCGATCTGGAAGGTAGCTGCAGCAGAAAGCCCGCCGTCGATTTCGAGCCTGCGGGCGCAGAAAGTTAAAAGAAGTGCCGAAGAGAATTTGCGGTTGTTGTATGTGGCGATGACACGGGCGCGAACCTGGCTAGTGATCGCGGCGGCGGGCGGCGTCAAGTCGCCCGCAAGCTGGTACGCTATCGCGAGCGAAAGCATGGCACGGATAGAGGCTACGCCCATGGTGCTGGGCCTGCGCCATGAAACGGGCGACTGGCCCGCCGCGCCGACTCGAACGCTGACAGCGGCCCGGGCAATTCCGACCCTGCCGTCCTGGGCCACCTCTCTGCCGTCGCCGCAACCTGCGAGGTCCGACGTATTGACCCCGTCGACCCTTGGTGGCGCCAAAGTGTTGCCGGGCGATGCCACCGGAGCCAATGCGGTTGGGGCGACCGAACGCGGGACCGCGATTCATCTGTTGTTGCAGCACCTGCCAACCCGCGATCCTGGCGGGTGGAACGATCTGGCGCGACATTTGATCGCGGACCCGGTGCTGCGCGATAGCGCGCTGACGGAAGCGGTGGCGGTGCTGACCAAACCCGATTTCGCGGAAATCTTTGGCCCCGATGCTCTTGCCGAGGTTGCGGTTACGGCGGCGATCGGGGCGCGCCGCATCTATGGGGTGATCGACCGGCTGATCCTGCGCCCCGATGCGGTTCTTGCGGTCGATTTCAAGTCGAACGGCCTGATCCCGGCCCGCCCGGATCAGGTGCCCGAAGGACTGCTGCGGCAGTTGGGCGCCTATCTCCACATCCTCTCGCAACTTTACCCCGCGCGGCGGATCGAGACCGCCATCCTGTGGACCTCAACCTGCCTGCTGATGCCGGTCAATGCCGACATCGTGCGGGCGGCCTTGCAACGATCCACGATGGATAGTGGCACCGACCCTTGACTGTCCGGTGCGCGATCCCTAGGTTGACCCTCCATTCATCCCGTGCAGGAGTATCATCATGGGCGCTGCCACCGTCGCCGTGACCGACGCCACCTTTGACGCCGAGGTTCGCAAGTCTGCCATTCCGGTCGTTGTCGATTTCTGGGCGGAGTGGTGCGGCCCGTGCAAGATGATCGGTCCGGCGCTGGAAGAGCTTGCCGTGGAATACGGCGGCAAGATCAAGATCGTGAAGGTCAATGTCGACGAAAACCCCGACAGCCCGGCAATGCTGGGCGTGCGTGGCATTCCGTCGCTGTTCCTGTTCAAGGACGGTCAGGTCGTGTCCAACAAAGTCGGTGCTGCCCCCAAGGCAGCCTTGGCCAACTGGATCAACTCGGCCATCTGAAACTTCTAGATGACACACAGGGCGCCTTCGGGCGCCTTTTGCATTTCCGCCCCTGCGGCTTCAGGCACCCGGTGCCGCGCCATGCCTGGTCATCGGCCGGGGCAGCGGGCGCAGGAACAGCCAGCCGGTGCCGATCAGCACGATCAGATACACCACCACCTCACCCCAGGTTGGTGTCGCGCTATAGCCGAAGATGCCTGAAAGCAGCGTTCCCGCGACACCATCCGTCGGCAGCGCGCCGCTCAGATCAAAGGCGGTGCCTTGCAAGCCGTTCCAGACCCCGGCCTCATGCAGGCTGCGCAGCACCGACGCGGCAAGACCCGCCGCGACCAGAATCACAAAGCCCCCAGTGACGCGAAAGAAGCGCCTCAGGTCCAGCCGCAGCCCAAGCCGGAAGATGGCAAAGCCCACCGCCACAGCAATGAACAAGCCTGCCAAGGCACCCGTTGCCGCGCTCTTTCCGCTGGACTGTTGCAGGATCGCGATCAGGAACATCGAACTTTCCGGCGCCTCGCGGCCGACGATCAGAAATGCGGTCAGGAATAATGCCGGCACCCAGCGCGTCATGTCATCCGCCAGACTGCGGTCAACCTGCGCCTCAAGCTCGCGTTTCAACCGCGGTGCGGCCTGGCGCATCCACAGCACCATCGAGATCAGCAGGGTGATGGCGACCAGCGCCACCAGCGATTCAAAGATGTCCTGCGCGCGTTCGGGGAATTCCTGGCCGGTCCATTGCAACAGCCAACCGCCCGCGCCTGCCGCCAGCAGCGCCGCCACGGCCCCCGCCCAAAGCGACGGCAACGCCCGCGACTTGCCCCGCCGCGCCGTGTACCCCGCCATGATGCCGATAAGCAAAGCCGCCTCGAGCCCTTCGCGCAGCATGATAAGAAAGGCGATGACCATGGTTGTGTCCTTAGCTTAGGGCCGAAATTCCTGACTGATTTACTTGTCATATTTTGGCTGACTCTTTTTGTCAACAAGGCCGGCGTCACGACTGTGTCAGTTTGGCGGGCTTTCATCGGGCAGGGCTAGGGGCCATATAGGACCCGAACCGGAGGCGCACGATGAGTGAAGACAGATTTCCCAATTGGCACGGCACCACCATTCTGGCGGTGCGCCGTGGTGGTGAGGTTGTGGTGGCAGGCGACGGTCAGGTCAGTCTGGGCCAGACCGTGATCAAGGGCAGCGCCCGCAAGGTGCGGCGCCTGTCGCCGGGCGGCAAAGACGTCGTTTGCGGCTTTGCGGGCTCAACTGCTGATGCATTCACCCTGCTGGAACGGCTGGAGAAGAAGCTGGAGGCGGCACCGGGGCAACTGGCGCGGGCGTGTGTTGATTTGGCCAAGGACTGGCGGATGGACAAATATCTGCGGAACCTTGAGGCGATGCTGATCGTTACGGATGGCGACGGGATGTTCGTGCTGACCGGGGCAGGCGACGTGCTGGAACCTGAGAACGACGTCGCGGCCATCGGGTCGGGCGGGAACTATGCCCTGGCCGCCGCGCGGGCCCTGATGGAAACCGACTATCCGGCCGAAAAGATTGCGCGCAAGGCGATGGCGATTGCCGCGGACATCTGCGTGTACACGAATGGCAACCTGACGGTGGAGACGATCCGCAAATGACCGACCTGACCCCGCGCGAGATTGTGTCAGAGCTTGACCGCTTCATCATCGGCCAGAAAGAAGCCAAGCGCGCCGTCGCCGTCGCCCTGCGCAACCGCTGGCGCCGCAAAAGGCTGGGTGATGATCTGCGCGACGAGGTTTATCCCAAGAACATCCTGATGATCGGTCCCACCGGCGTCGGCAAGACCGAGATTGCGCGGCGGCTGGCCAAGTTGGCGAAGGCGCCGTTCCTCAAGGTCGAAGCGACCAAGTTCACCGAGGTGGGTTACGTTGGCCGCGACGTCGACAGCATCATCCGCGATCTGGTCGACACCGCGATGGTGGATACCCGCGCCAAGATGCGCGACGAGGTGTCGGCCAAGGCCAAGAAGGCCGCCGAAGAGCGTGTGGTCGAGGCGCTGGCCGGCAAGGACGCCCGCGAACAGACGCGGGAATTGTTCCGGGGCAAGCTGCGCCGGGGCGAGCTGGACGACACGGTGATCGAGCTGGACCTGGCCGACACAAGCCCGTCGATGCCGATGATGATGGGCGGTGGGCAGGGAATGGAGATGCAGCTGCAAGGGTTGCAGGACATCTTCAAGGCCTTCGGTGGTCGCACCACCAAAAAGCGCGTCACGGTGGCCGACAGCTATGACCTCTTGATCGGGCAAGAGGCCGACAAGCTGCTGGACGACGAGGCGGTCAAGGCGCAGGCGCTGGAAGCCGTCCAGCAGAACGGCATCGTGTTTCTGGATGAGATCGACAAGATCTGCGCCCGCGCCGACGCCCGCGGCGCCGATGTCAGCCGCGAAGGGGTGCAGCGCGATTTGCTGCCCCTAATCGAGGGCACCACGGTTTCCACCAAATACGGGCCGGTCAAGACCGACCATATCCTGTTCATCGCCTCGGGCGCCTTTCACATTGCCAAGCCCTCGGACCTGTTGCCGGAACTGCAGG
>JANXPK010000014.1 GCA_025357355.1 Rhodobacterales bacterium | reverse complement strand
TCGCACCGCGCATGGCTGACGCTGGCCGTGTCGACGAGGGCGGCCAACTCGCCTGACCGCAGCATCGGCATGGTGTTGATCACCACCGCCCCGGCTTTGGTCGCGGCGAGCCAGCACGCCACCATGGCAGGGTTGTTGGCCGAGCGGATCAGCACCCGGTTGCCGGGCTTGACGCCATAGACATCGACCAAGGCATGGGCGATGCGGTTGGACCAGTCGGCCAGTTCCTTGTAGGTGCGCTGGCGGCCGTTGCCGATCAGCGCGACATGGTCGCCAAAGCCGCGTTCAACCATGCGGTCGCACAGTTCGACCCCGGCGTTCAGCCAGTCCGGATAGCCAAAACCCGCAAGACTGATCTCAGGCCAATCCGCAGCCGCAGGCAGGCGGTCGCGGGTGAATGTGTCGGTGTGTCCTGTCGGTCCCAGCATCACGCCTCCTCTTCCGGCACCACCGCAGTCGCCTCGATCTCGACTTTGGCGCGGTCCTCGACCAGCGCCACCACCTGCACCAGCGCCATCGCCGGATAATGCCGCCCGATGATGTCGCGGTAAGCCCGGCCAAGGTCGGCGCGTGAGGCGAGGTATTCGCGCTTGTCCGTCACGTACCAGGTCAGCCGCACCAGATGTTCGGGCCCGGCCCCGGCACAAGCCAGCACCTCGACGATGGACCGCAGCGCCTGTGCGGCCTGAGCGGCAAAGTCATCGGTTTCAAACACCTGATCGGCATTCCAGCCGATGAGGCCGCCGGTCACCACAAGCCGCCCGCGGGCCACGACGCCATTGGAATAGCCGCGTGCGGCTTTCCAGTGCGAGGGATGCAGGAATTCATGCGGACTGGTCATGACGCCCCCTGCAGAAGCTGGCGGGCAATCACCACGCGCTGCACGTCGCTGGCGCCTTCATAGATGCGCAAAGCCCGGATTTCACGGTAAAGCCGCTCTACCACCGAACCCTGCCGCACCCCCTCGGCCCCATGCAACTGCACTGCCATGTCGATCACCCTCTGCGCCGCCTCGGTCGCGTACAGTTTCGCCATCGCCGCCTCACGCGTTACGCGTGCGGCACCCTGATCTTTGGTCCAGGCCGCGCGATAGACCAGCAGGGCCGCGGCGTCGATTTCCAATGCCATGTCCGCCAGATGGCCCTGCACCATCTGCAACTCGGCCAGCGCCTGCCCCTGTATCCGCCGCACCTGCACCCGCGCCACGGTCTCTTCCAAAGCCCGCCGGGCAAAGCCCAAGGCCGCCGCCCCCACGGTGGAGCGGAACACATCCAGCACCGCCATCGCCAGCTTGAACCCCTCACCGGCCCGCCCGATCAGCGCCGCTTCCGGCAGCTCCACCGCGTCGAGGCTGAGCCGCGCAAGGGGATGCGGTGCAATCACGTCCAACCGCTCCGCTACCGACAATCCCGCCACATCGGCAGGCATCAGGAACGCCGACAGGCCGCGCGCGCCGGGCGCCTCGCCGGTGCGGGCAAAGACCACGTAGACATCGGCAATCCCGCCGTTGGATATCCAGGTCTTCTCGCCGGTCAGCCGCCAGCCGCCCTGCACCCGCTCCGCCATGGTCGCCGTCGCCGCCACATCAGAGCCTGACGCAGGCTCGGTCAGGGCAAAGCCCGCAATTGCCGTCCCCGCCCGGGTCCGGTCAAGCCACAGCTTCTGCGCCGCTGTCCCAAACAGCGACACCGCCCCCATCCCCAGCCCCTGCATCGCAAAGGCGAAATCCGCCAACCCGTCATGCCGGGCCAGTGTCTCGCGGATCAGACACAGCGTGCGGACATCCAGTGCACCGCCCGAATGCTGCAACCAGCCCCCGGCGCCCAAAGCCGTCACCAGCCCGCGACAGGCCGCATCGACATCGCCGTAGTCGACCGGCAGATGCGCCTTGCACCAGCCCTCCAGCGCGGCCGCCAACTCCCGGTGACGCGGTTCAAAGTAAGGCCATTCCAGAAAGCTGCGATCCATCTTCATCTTTTCCCAAATATCCCGGGGGTCCGGGGGCCGCGCCCCCGGCTTCAGTCCCCGGCAAAAACCGGCTTTTCCTTGGCAACAAAGGCCCGGTAGGCGCGTTCGAAATCACCGGTCTGCATGCAGATCGCCTGCGCCTGCGCCTCGGCCTCGATCGCCTGTTCCAGCCCCATCGCCCATTCGGCGTTCAGTTGCATCTTGGTCACCGAATGCGCAAAAGTCGGCCCCGCGGCCAGCCGTTCCGCCAGCGCCCGCGCCTCGGCTTCCAGCCGGTCTGCTGCGTGCAGCGCGTTCCAGAAGCCCCAGCGCTCGCCCTCGGCGGCACTCATCGTCCGCCCGGTGTATAAAAGTTCCGCCGCCCGCCCCTGCCCGATGATCCGTGGCAGCATGGCACAAGCGCCCATGTCGCAACCGGCCAGACCGACGCGGGTGAACAGGAAGGCGCATTTCGCCTCGGGGGTCGCCAGCCGCAGGTCCGACGCCATGGCAAGGATCGCGCCCGCCCCCACCGCCACCCCGTCTACCGCCGCAATGATCGGTTTGCCGCAAGCCAGCATCGCCTTGACCAGATCGCCGGTCATCCTTGTGAAGGCC
>JANXPK010000825.1 GCA_025357355.1 Rhodobacterales bacterium | reverse complement strand
ACGTCGCGCCCTAGCGGGCGCGATAATTGCGGTGACCTTCGCCCTGCCCGCGGGTCCAAGGCGGCGATGCTGGCGGGTCGGTGCCAGGCGGGGTTCTGTCTGTCGACCAGCATCCTGATCTTTACCAGCAATCCCCGGCAGGCAGCCGCCACGCCATGGGGGGTTGTCGCGCTGCATGTGCCGTTTGCTTTGCAACCCTTGGGGGAATTGCCCTGCTGATCTATTGCGCGGACAACCTGCATCCGGACCAAGGCCAGGGCAAAAAGAGGCCGGGCACGAGGCCCGGCCAGGTCCAACAGGGAGGAACCGCGTCATAACCCCGACCCGGCGAGGGGAACTTCATGCAACAAACGCTACATATCACAAGTATTACCCAAAAATCTGGCGACTATAAGTCATTTGTCGCCGCGTTCGGTGTTTTATGCGGCAGCTGTTACATTCAAGCTACCAATTTATAGCCGCCGTTCTCGGTGACCAGCAGTCGGGCGTTGGCGGGGTCGTGTTCGATCTTCTGGCGCAGGCGGTAGATATGGGTCTCGAGGGTGTGGGTCGTCACCCCGGCGTTATAGCCCCAGACCTCGTGCAGCAGCACATCGCGGGCCACAACCCCGGATTGAGCCCGGTAAAGGTACTTGAGGATGTTCGTCTCTTTCTCGGTCAGGCGGATCTTTTTGTCCTTGGGGTCCAGCAGCAGTTTTTGCGCGGGCTTGAAGGTGTAGTGGCCAAGCTGGAACACCGCATCCTCCGACTGTTCGTGCTGGCGCAACTGGGCGCGGATGCGGGCCAGAAGCACCGGGAACTTGAAGGGCTTGGTCACATAGTCATTGGCGCCAGAGTCGAGGCCCAGAATGGTGTCGGCGTCGGTATCGTGGCCGGTCAGCATCAGGATCGGGCATTTCACCCCGCCCTTGCGCATCCGGCGGCAAAGTTCGCGGCCATCGGTGTCGGGCAGGCCGACGTCGAGGATCACGAGGTCGTAGGTCCCGGCCTTGGATTTCTCCATGCCTTCGGCGCCGGTGCGGGCTTCGAACACATCGAAATCCTCGGTCATCACCAGTTGCTCGCTGAGGGCTTCGCGCAGGTCATCGTCGTCGTCGACCAGCAGGATCTTCCGCAAAGTGGCCATCTTCTTCTCCAACTGTCGGGCGTGATGCCCGTTGCGATCTAGATGCGCTGGGATCACGTTCAGGGCAAGATTTGCAACAAAGGTCTCACGCGGACGTGTCGGAGGTGCGGGAAATGTTTCAAGATGCTGCAAAAGCGGGGCGGGATGGTGGATGATCTGGTGGTGACACGCTGGGGGGCGCAGTTTTTGGGGCGCGGGTTTCCGGTGGCGGTTGGGCGCGGTGGGATCAGTTCGGCCAAGCGGGAGGGTGACGGGGCGACACCGGCGGGGGTGCTGAGGATCGTGGGGATGCTGTATCGGCCTGACCGTGTTGCGGGATCTGGATTGCCGCTGTGGGCGGAGCCGATCTTGCCGGGGGATCTGTGGTCCGACGATCCGGGCGACCCCTGGTACAACCATGCCGTGAAGGTACCGCATGGGTTCGGGCATGAAGACTTGCGGCGGGGCGATCCGTTGTATGATCTGGTGCTGGTGACGGACTGGAATTATCCGGTAGCAGTGCCGGGCAAGGGGTCCGCGATCTTTCTGCACCGCTGGCGCAGGCCAAGGTTTCCGACAGCGGGGTGCATTGCCTTTGCGCCGGGGGACCTCGCGTGGATTGCGGCGCGGGTTCATCGCGGAACACGGGTGTTTGTTCGCCACTGAACAGCTTTCCAAAACGCTTTGAAATGCCTATCCTGCGGCGACGGAGGAGTGATTCATGGCAAAAGCTGCGTCCACGGCAGATAACGAAATCTTTGATCTGCGATTGGAACGCAGCACGGGGGACTTGTGGCCGATGCTGGAGGCGCTGTACGGCCAGCATCCCGGTTATGGCGCCTTTCGCGACGCTTTGCTGAATGCCTTGCGCGTGGGTTGGAACGCGCGACCGGCCGACCTGCGGCGGCTTGACCTGAAGCGCGATCTGGAGCCGGACTGGTTCCAACGTCCGGACATGGCGGGCTATGTCTTCTACATCGACCGCTTTGCCGGAACGCTGAAGGGGGTGCTGGACAAGCTCGACTATCTGGAAGATCTGGGCATCACCTATGTCCACTTCATGCCCTGTCTGAAACCGCGGCCGGGCGACAGTGATGGCGGTTATTCGGTGATGGATTACCGCGCGATCAACCCGGCTTACGGCACGATGGCGGATTTCGAAGAGGTCAGTGCGGCACTGCGGGCGCGTGGGATTTCGGTTTGCGTCGATCTGGTCTTGAACCACACCGCCAAGGAACATGCCTGGGCCCAGGCCGCGGCGCGGGGGGATGCGAAGTATCAGGACTATTACCTGATGTTCGACGACCCGTCCCTGCCGCGCCAGTACGAGCGGTCATTGGTCGAGGTTTTCCCCGACAACGCGCCGGGCAACTTCACCGAATATCCGCATTTCGGCAAATGGGTCTGGACCACCTTCAACGAGCATCAGTGGGACCTGAACTGGGCCAATCCGCAGGTGTTTCTGGAAATCACCGAGGTCATGCTGTTTCTCGCCAACCGCGGGGTCGATGTGCTGCGGCTGGATGCGGTGGCCTTCATGTGGAAGCGGCTGGGGACGCGGTGCCAGTCCGAGCCCGAGGTTCACATGCTGCTGCAAGCCTTGCGTGCCTGTTGCCGCATTGCTTGCCCGGCCGTGATCCATCTGGAAGAGGCAATCGTGGCACCGGCCGAGATGCTGCCCTATCTGGGGCGGGGCAAGCATGACGGGCGCGAGGGCAATCTGGCCTATCACAACAGCCTGATGGTGCAGTTCTGGGGTGCTTTGGCGACACGGGACGCGCGGATGATGAGCCATGTGCTGGGCGAGCATTTCCCGGAGAGGCTGACCAACGCGACCTACGCGACTTATATCCGCTGCCACGATGATATCGGCTGGGCGATCACGGATGAGGATGCGGCGGCGCTGCATATCTCTGGGCCGGCGCACCGGGCTTATCTTTCGAACTTCTACGAGGGGTCATTTCCCGATGCCTTTGCCCCTGGCGCGCTGTTTCAGGTGAACAGGGCGACGGGAGACAAGCGGATCTCTGGCAGCCTTGCCTCGCTCGCGGGGCTGGAAAAGGCGGAGGCCGAGGGCGACTTTCCGGCAGCCGAGCTGGCGGTGCAGCGCATCTTGCTGGGGCACGCGCTGATCGCGGGCTTTGGGGGCATTCCCCTGATCTACATGGGTGACGAATTGGCGACGCTGAACGATTACAGCTATCGCGACGTGCCCGAGCATGCCCATGACAGCCGCTGGATTCACCGGCCCAAGATGGACTGGCGCCGCGCCCAATACCGGCATTCGGACGAAGGCGCGGCGGGTCAGGTGTTCCGCGGCATCAAGGATATTCTGGCGCGACGGAAGGTGACGGAGGCGTTGCATGGTGGCCACCCGGTCAGGATCGTCGATAGCGGCCTGGCGGGTGTCTTTGCCTTTGTTCGGCAATCGCCGACCGGAGCGCTGCTGGGTCTGTTCAACATGACCGAGCATTGGCAGAACCTGCCTGAGGCCATGGCGCGGGTGCAAGGCATCACCCAGATGGATGACGCCCTTTCGGACGCGCCGGTCATCGCGCACCATGGGCAGATCGCCCTGCCGCCCTATGCGCGGGTCTGGCTGACCTGAGGCGGGGATGGTCCGAACCTCGGACCGACGTGATTATATATCAATATCAATAAGGTACGATTTCGTATTGACCGGATTTCAACCTTTCGGCCGCGCCCCGAACAGGGCTGATCCGACCCTGATATGGGTGGCGCCGAGGGCAATGGCGGTTGCGAAATCGCTGCTCATGCCCATCGACAGGCCGGTCAGGCCATTGCGGGCGGCCATGGCGGCGAGGGCGCGAAAATGCGGGGTGGGATCCTCAGCTTCGGGTGGGATGCACATCAGGCCGTGCAGGGGCAGGTCCATCGTGCGGCAGGTGGCGACAAAGCTGTCGAGATCCTGCGGCAGGACGCCGGCCTTTTGCGGCTCTGCCCCGGTATTGACCTGAACGAACAGGTCCGGGCTGCGGCCGCGCGTCTGGGCCAGCCGGGCCAGCTTGTCGGCGAGGGAGGGGCGGTCGAGGCTTTGGATGGCGTCGAACAGTTCCACCGCCTGCCTGGCCTTGTTGGTCTGCAAGGGGCCGATCATGTGCAAGGCGACCCCGGGGAACTGGGACCGGAATGCGGGCCATTTGGCGGCGGCCTCTTGCACGTAGTTTTCGCCGAAAACCCGATGGCCCGCTTGCAGAACCGCGCGCACCCGGGTGTCGGGTTGCAGTTTCGATACCGCGATCAGGGTGACCGAGCCGGACGGGCGCAAAGCGGCGTGTTCGGCCTGCGACAGGCGCGCGAGAACTTCGGACAGGGACATGGGGGCCTCGATGGTTTGCCACTGTGTGAACCAGAGCGCCGGAAATGAAAAGAGCGGGCCAAGGCCCGCTCTTTCACGTCTTTCGGATCCGGTTGGATCAGAACGTCATCTTCGCGCCGATCATCATGTCCTTGGAGTAGTTGGTGCCGGCAACCACCGACAGGCCGCCGCCGAGATCGTACGAACCGGTAGCGGTCCAGTGAACCGCATTGGTCGGGCCGTTCAGGTGGACCGACTTGTTGGAGCCGGCGTTGTCAGCTTCGACGGTAACCGACAGGCCGTTGGCAGTATAGCCGCCGCCGACGTCGATCGACGAACCCGTGCCGTCGGTGTTGGTGTGGTAGGTGGCCCAGGCGTTCATGCCGCTGGCGGCGGTGTAGGCCAACTTCAGGCTTTCGCCGGTGCCGTTGTCGAAGAAGTCGTTCGACGCGGATGCGGTGACGGCGATGGCGCCCATGGTGTAGGTCAGGTGAGCGTCCCACATGCCAACTTTGCCGGTTGCAACGCCAGCGGCAGTCGTGCTGGGCTGTTGGTTGTAGTCAGCGCCCAGCGACAGGTTTCCAGCCGTGTAGCCGATCATGGCCGACACTTCCACACCCTTGGCCTGGGAAACAACCCCTGCAACGGCGGTTGGTTGGTTCGGGTCAACGTTGGCAACCAGGCCGACGCTTACGGCGCCAAAGGTGTTGGTGTAACGAACGTCACCCTTGCCGCTGTTGAACGCGTCGCCGTTGTAATAGGCGAAGTTGTTCGTGCTGAATTCCAGCTTGCCGAACGAGCCTTGGATCCAGACGTTCGGGGTGCCGAAGCCGCCGCCGTTCGTGTCAAAGCCGTCCGAGTCGGACAGCGTGTAGTTCTGACCAGCGCTTGCGTCGTCGGTCACGCCGAAGGTCAGGCCGCCATCGGTCGCGCCGGAAGCGGTGACGACGAGGTCCAAGTTGCTGTAGGTGTGGTAGTTGCTGTTGGTATAGTGCGCGCTGTTGTGGCCATTGCTGGTGCCGTCAGAGGCATTGGAGCCATTGGACGCAATGACGTTGCCGTCCGAAGCGATACCAGCCGAAGCGGTCGCCGAGAACTTGATGTCGGCGGCAGCGTAGCCAGCCGACATGCCCAGGATCGTGGTAGCCAGAAGAATCTTTTTCATGTTTTCCCTCGTTGTCTCATCAAGGTGTGGCCCAACTCAGGACAGTCCGAACTGGGTATGAACCCTGTTTCCCCTGTCGTGATTGTGATTGCAACGCGAGTCCGCCGCCGGACGGGCTATCGGAAAACCAATGGTGCACCTTTGCCACAGTTCTGCCGCGGTCCTGCCCCGGCAAATGACGTAATGGGCGTCCAAAGCGTCCCCGCACCGTTCAAGTGGCCGGAATCGGTGCACGACCTGCCAAATTCCGCCAAAGTTTCGTCACGATTGCGCGAGCCGATTCCCTGACGAATCGCCGCCGGTTGCAGGGTTTTGCGCGGGGAAAAGCCTTGGCAGGCCGCAGGCTGTGGGCTAGACACCGAAGGGAACAATCGGGGGTCAGGATGCCGTTTCACCGCCATTTCGACAAAGGGCTGGCCGTGGTCGTTCTGACCTCGCTGTCGGCGTGCGGCGGTGGCCATGGCGCCAGCAGCGGGCTGTTTGGCGGTGGTGGCGGGGCGCCGGCGCCGGTGGACGGGACGGATACGGGAACCAAGCCTGCGGGCACGACCAGCCTGCGCGATCTGTTCCTGCACGGCGACAACCCGAACACGCTGGTCAAGGTCAACAAGTACATCTGGGAGGCGGCGCTGGATGTGCTGAACTTCCTGCCGATCGAGTCGGTGGACCCGTTTACCGGGGTCATCGTGACGGGCTATGGCAGGCCGCCGGGCGGTGGGCGGGCGTACCGGGCCACGATCTATGTGCAGGACCCGGCCCTTGACGCACGCTCGTTGAAGCTGGCGCTGCAATCGCAGGGCGGCGGTGCGGTCGATCCGGCGACGATCAAGGCGGTCGAGGATGCCATCCTGACGCGGGCACGTGAACTGCGCATCGCGGACGGCAAGCTTTAATCAATCTGGACCTTGCCCCTTGGGTCAGTGTAATTCGGCCCAAGCACAAGAAAAGGGCCGGACATGTCGCGCTATGAACCTGCGGTGATCGAAGCGAAATGGCAGGACGCCTGGGAAGACGCCGGGGTGTTTGCCGCGCGGCGCGATCCCAAGAAGCCCAAGTATTACGTGCTGGAGATGTTCCCATATCCGTCGGGCCGCATTCACATGGGGCATGTGCGCAACTACACGATGGGCGACGTGGTGGCGCGCTGCAAGGCGGCGCAGGGGTTCAGCGTGCTGCATCCGATGGGCTGGGACGCCTTTGGCATGCCCGCAGAGAATGCAGCGATGGCGACGGGGGTTCATCCCAAGGACTACACCTATGGCAACATCGCCGAGATGAAGGCGCAGATGAAGCCGCTGGGGTTGAGCATCGACTGGAGTCGCGAGTTTGCCACCTGCGATCCGGAATATTGCGGCCAGCAGCAAAGCATGTTCATCGACATGATGGCGGCGGGGCTGGTCTATCGCAAGGCGGCGGTAGTGAACTGGGATCCGGTCGACATGACGGTGCTGGCCAACGAGCAGGTGATCGACGGCAAGGGCTGGCGGTCTGGAGCGGCGGTGGAGCGGCGCGAGCTGACGCAGT
>JANXPK010000822.1 GCA_025357355.1 Rhodobacterales bacterium | reverse complement strand
TTCAGGAACTTGGCCAGCACGCCATCCATTGCCTTTTCGGCATCGCCCAGGCTTTCCCCCGGCGGCGGCACGATAACCAAGCCGAACGTGGTCTCGTCCAACGCCACCCCGTCGTAGAAGGCCGAGGTATAGACCGCCTTCTGGCTGTCGAACTGCAACGCCCGCGCCAGAACCGACGTTGTCGCGTTGCCTCCCAGCAATTCGGCCAACAACGAAATCGCCGCCGCCTGTCGCTGGTCGCCAGGGTTGCGCTCGGGCGCGAGGTAGGTCCGCATCACATAGGGCTGCGCCACACGGGCATCCGTCAGTTCCAGCCGGCGCTCGGCCAGTTGCGGTGGCTCAGTCGGGCGGATGCGCGGCTTGATCTGGTCCGACGGCGGGATCGGCCCGTAGTATTTCTTCGCCAGTGCCAGCACATCGTCGGGCTTCACATCGCCCGCCACGACCAGAATGGCGTTATTCGGCGCATAGTTGGCGTGGTAGAAGTCAAGCGCATCCTGGCGCGTCAACTGCTCCATCTCGTAGCGCCAGCCGATCACCGGAATGCCGTAAGGATGGTTCATGTACTGCGCCGCCGCCATCTGCTCGCCCAAAAGCGCGGCCGGGTCGCTGTCGGTGCGCTGGGTCCGTTCGTCCAGAATGACCTTCAGCTCGGTATCCACGTCGCTTTGCAGCAGGTTCAGGTTGTGCATCCGGTCAGATTCCAGCTTCATCACCAAATCCAGCCGGTCGGCAGCTACCCGCTGAAAATAGGCGGTATAGTCCAGCGTGGTAAAGGCGTTGTCAGACCCGCCCTGCGCCGCCACGATCTTGGAGAATTGTTCGGGCGCCACGTCCTTTGTACCCTGAAACATCAGATGCTCCAGAAAATGCGCAATGCCGGAATGGCCGGGGCTCTCGTCCGCCGCACCGATCTTGTACCAGACCATGTGCACCACAACCGGCGCGCGGTGATCCTCGATCACCACCACGTCCATGCCGTTGTCCAGTTTGAACGTGCTGACGGTGTCGGCCAGGACCGGGAAGATCCCCGCCACCGCCAGCACCACGCCCAAGCCCAAGCCTCGAAGCATCGCGATCCTCCTGCCCATTTGCGCCGGACGCTACGCCACGCAGACGCCAAGGCAAACCCCTGCCACGCAGATGTGACAGTCCGTCAAATCCCGGTCAGTCAGATTATTGCGCTGCGTTCTGCGGCGGGGCCGCGGGGGTGGCGACGCCTGCCGCCCGCCATTTCGCCAGTTCGCCGTAGGCATCAAGCCAGTAGCCGAAATAGGCCTTGTAATAGGTGTTGACCTGAAACAGCCGCTCCAGAGGCTTGCCGCGATGGCTCTGCCGATAGCGCAAATCCTCAGCCGCCAGAACCGTGCGGATATCCGCCGCAACGCCGTAGCGCGCCGCATAGCCCGCCAATGCGACATCGGCCACCGGCAGGCCCGCCGCAGGTTTGGGCACCTTGCCACCCAACGCCACGATGGCGTCGTCCATCGGATGCTGGTCGGTCAGATTGCCGCCCCCCGGCGTCGGAACCGGCAGCGCTGTAAGGTCCGGCGGCATCGTCAGGCTCTTCGGCGGCAGGATCGTGAATTCGTCCGGCCCATTGCCGGCTGGACGAATGTTCATCAGATGCGGTTCCCGGCTGGCGCCGCCGCAGGCCGCAAGCGCCAAAAGCGCAGCACCCGCAACCGCGAGACCCAACCCTGTCCTCCGCATGCCTGCTCCGCCCCCGTTCAAGACCCCTGCGGGCCAAAGTTTTGCCTGTCTTAACCCAAACGCCAAGCCCCGTCACGGGGTCTTTCGGCGCGACCCCGGCTTGGGCTGGCCCTTGCCGCCGGCCAGTGAGTTCACCACGACCAGTCCCAACGCACCGACAAACACCGCCACATCCGCCAGGTTGAACGAAAACGGATTCTCGATCCCGCAGCACGACATGTTCAGAAAGTCCTGCACCGCGCCATAGAACAGCCTGTCGATCACGTTGCCCAGCGCCCCACCGATCAAAAGCCCCGCCGCCACCTGCCCCCAAACCCCCAGCCCTTCGCGCCGCACCCAGATCCAGACCCAGGCCGAGATGACCAATGCCAGTGCGATCAGTCCCCAGCGCGCCACCTCGGTCTCCGCCGCGAACAGTCCAAAGTTGATCCCCTGATTCCACGCCATGTGAAACACCAGGTACGGCGGCCAGACGTCGATGGACTCGCGCGTCGCCAGATCCAGCCCCTGCACCACCGCCAGCTTCGAGCCCTGATCGGCCGCAACCGCTGCCAGCGCCACCGGCAGGATGATCCCGACAATTTGCCTAAAATTTCGTTTCATCTTGGCCCAAATACTCCACGGGGGCTTTGGGGGGGTGTGAAACCCCC
>JANXPK010000818.1 GCA_025357355.1 Rhodobacterales bacterium | reverse complement strand
GCTGCGGTCGTCGCAATGAGGCGCCCGGGCCATCAGCTTGCCGAACTGAATGTCGGCCGCCTTATCGCGCCCACCGATGACCCGCGAGTCGCCGAGTTCATGAACGCTCTGGACCAGATCAACGCCATGGGCAAACGGATGCCGGGCTTTGTCTGGATGATGGAAGGATCAGGTGCGCCGGGCACCGGAAATACCGAGACCAAGGTCGGCGGCGATCCGCAATTCGTGGCCAATCTGACTGTCTGGGAAACCGTCGACACGTTGGAGGCCTTTGTTTGGAACACGGTGCATCGGCAGTTTTATGCCCGCCGCACCGAGTGGTTTCAGGTTTTGGGCCAGATGCATTTCGTGATGTGGTGGGTGCCGGAAGGTCATCGCCCCTCTCTGGACGAGGGGTTGGCGCGGCTTGCTCTTCTGCGCGACCACGGACCCGGCGAGGAAGCGTTTGGCTGGGCGTGGATCAAAGAGGCGCGGATGTGGAAAGAGCGCGCCTGTCGGCGGGATGCAGCGGAGTAAAAGCGATGTGTTATGGCGGTCTGGACCCGAAATATATGATGCGCGACATCGAGGAGCGCATGAAAGGCGTTGCCTTTGTTATGGATAAATCGGAAGAACCGGGCCAAAGCCCTGCGGTCGGACTTGGCGTCCGGTTGCAGGACTTTTTCCGGCGGATCACTCGGAAGGACCCTGTGCATGGCTGACCTGAAGAAACTGCTGATCGACGGGATCCTGGTCGAGGTTGACCCCGCGATGACCATCATTCAGGCCGCCGAAGTGGCCGGCGTCGAAATCCCGCGGTTCTGTTATCACGAGCGGCTGACAATTGCCGGGAATTGCCGGATGTGTCTGGTCGAGGTCGCAGGCGGCCCGCCCAAGCCGGCGGCCAGCTGTGCCATGCAGGTGCGCGATCTGCGCGGCGGCCCGAATGGCGAGCCTGCGGTGGTGAAAACCAACACGCCAATGGTCAAGAAGGCCCGTGAAGGTGTGATGGAGTTTCTGCTGATCAACCATCCGCTGGACTGCCCGATCTGTGATCAGGGCGGCGAATGCGATTTGCAGGATCAGGCCGTGGCTTATGGCGTTGATTTCAGCCGCTACCGCGAACCCAAACGCGCGTCCGAGGATCTGAACCTTGGCCCGTTGGTCGAAACCAAGATGACGCGCTGCATTTCCTGCACCCGTTGCGTGCGGTTTACCTCCGAAGTTGCGGGCATCCTGCAGATGGGCCAGACCGGGCGCGGCGAGGATGCCGAGATCACGACCTATCTGAACGCCACGCTGGACAGCAACCTGCAAGGCAACATCATCGACCTGTGTCCGG
>JANXPK010000814.1 GCA_025357355.1 Rhodobacterales bacterium | reverse complement strand
TGAAAGACGACCTGCCGGTCGCCGCGTCCGAAGAGGTCCGCTCGACCCATTGCAGCAATTGCGGCGCGGTGGTCGAGTTTCAAGGCGCCAACCACGCCACCGAATGCCCGTTCTGTGCGACACCTCTGGTGGTGGACAGCGGCAGCCATCGCCGTATCAAGCCGCAGGCGCTGATCCCCTTCCAGCTGGACGAGGCCACGGCGCGCAAGGCGCTGATCAACTGGCTTGGCCACCTGTGGTTTGCCCCCAACCGCCTGCTGGAGTTTACCCGCGCGGGTCGGGCAATGAACGGCATCTACGTGCCGTACTGGACCTTCGATGCCGATACCCATTCAAACTATCGCGGTGCTCAGGGCATTCACTATTACGAAACCCGCACTGTCACCGTCAACGTGAACGGGCGCATGGAAACCCGTCAGGAACAGGTGCAAAAGACCCGCTGGTATCCTGTTTCGGGCTCTGTGGCGCGGCGCTTTGACGATGTGCTGGTCATCGCCTCGACCAGTCTGCCCGGCCGCCTGGGAGAAAAGCTGGAGCCGTGGGACCTGTCCGCGATGGCCGCCTACAGCCCCGACTACCTCGCCGGTCTGCAGGCCGAGGGTTACACGATTGCCCTTGCCGACGGCCATGTGACCGGTCGGGCCAAGATGGATGCCGTGATCTACACCGATGTCTGCCGCGACATTGGCGGTGACGAGCAGCGCGTGGACAATATTGACAGCGACTATCAGGCCGAGACGTTCAAGCATATCCTGTTGCCGGTATGGATGGCCGCCTACAAATACGGCGCCAAAAGCTACCGCTTTCTGGTGAACGGCCAGACGGGTGAGGTTCAGGGTGAACGCCCATGGTCGGTGTGGAAGATCACCTTCGCCGTGCTGGGTGCCCTCGTGGTCGCCGGTGCCGCCGCTTATGTCTATCAAATTTACCATCCGGGCGCCTTCAAATAGCCAACGTGCCGCAGGGGATGTGGCACCCGATGGCGTTCTCAGGTCAGCCGCAGAGCAGTTCCCGACGGCTGGCCCGGCCCTCGAAGGATTCCGCGAAACCTTCAAATTTGGTTAATGAAAATTGCTATATATATGATTAGTAATGATAAAATGAACGGTCCGAGGTTCGGACCTTTTCGCGCAGCCGCCCAGAATGCGTCGACGGTTCCCTCGCTTCCTTGACATCCCCGCCCCCCCTTGCCATAGCCGGTTCCACCGCAGGAGCCCCCATGCGCATTCTCGAACACGCCCGCATCCCAGAGCTTCCCAACCCCTATTTCGGCAAGGTCCGCGATTGCTACGACCTGCCCCCAAGTCCGGCAGAACCGAACGGCATCCGCATCCTGATTTCTTCGGACCGAATCTCTGCCTTCGACCGTATCCTTGCGGCCATTCCTTGGAAGGGGCAGGTCCTGACCCAGATGGCCCGCTATTGGTTCGATGCGACCGCCGACCTCTGCCCGAACCATGTGATCTCTTATCCCGACCCCAATGTGGTGATCGGCAAACGTCTCGACATTCTGCCGGTAGAGATCGTTGTGCGCGGCTATCTTGCGGGGACGACATCGACTTCGGTGCTGACTCAGTACAAAAAGGGCGCAAGGCAGATGTATGGCCACCGCCTGCCCGAAGGTCTGCGCGACAATCAGGTCTTGCCGCAGCCGATCATCACCCCCACCTCCAAAGCTTTTCACGGCGGCCATGACGAGCCGTTGACGGCGGCCCAGATCATCGCGCAAGGCTTGCTGAGCGCTGCTCAATGGGAAGATGTGTCCGCCAAAGCCTTTGCCTTGTTCGCCCGCGGCCAGAAGATGGCGGCCGGGCGGGGACTGATCCTCGTGGATACCAAGTATGAGTTCGGGACCGATGCCGACGGCAACATCCTGCTCGCCGACGAAATCCACACCCCCGACAGCAGCCGCTATTGGATTGCCTCGGGCTATGAGGCGGCCTTTGCCGCCGGCACCCGGCCCCCCAGTTTTGACAAGGATGTCATCCGATCTTGGGTCGCGGCCCGCTGCGACCCATACCGCGATCCCATCCCGGAAATTCCCGCCGAGATGATCGCGGCAACCTCGCGCATCTACATTCAGGCGTATGAGGCGATTACAGGTCTGGCGTTTGTGCCGGAGCAGCAGGGCGAAACCCCGCTGGCCCGCATCCGCGCCAATCTTTCGGGCTATTTCGTCGCCTGATCAGCCCTTTGCGATCGGCACCCGCTTGGACGTCACCATCTGCGGAGCTTTCTTCGGCAGCGTGACCGTCAGCACGCCGTCCTTCATTTCCGCCTTGACGCCTGCCTCATCTGCATCGTCGGGCAGGCGGAAGCTTCTGGAAAAGCTGCCGAATTGGCGCTCGCTGAAATACCAGGTCTCGCCCTTTTCCTCGCGGCTGGTCTTTTTCTCGCCGCTCAGCTGAACGACACCGCCCTCAACCGTCAGATGGATGTCGTTTTCCGCCACGCCGGGCAGTTCCATGGCAATCCGGTAAGCCTTGTCATCCTGCGACGCTTCGGACGCCGGGGCGAGCCAGTCGGCAACCCGCGCTCCGGCCCAGCGGAGCGGATCATAAAGTGATGGCCAGAAACCGGTTGTTCCTGTCTTTTCAACCATTTGAACCTCCTGTGCTTAGTGGAATCAACGCGGGCAATCTGGCACGCCCCGTCAGAGTTTGCTTTGACGCAAGTCATTGTGACTTTCTCGCCCGTCAGGCAAGATCAAGGGGGATGTCCGGCCTCGATCCTATGTTTGCGGTAACATGCGGTCTTGCAGTAAGGTCGCCGAAACCGGTGGGAGGGCGAGATGATTCTAAGCTGTGGTGAGGCGCTGATCGACATGTTGCCGCGCATGAGCACGCTGGGAGAGCCGTGTTTTGCACCCTATGCGGGGGGTGCGGTGATGAACACCGCCATCGCGTTAGGCCGCCTTGGCGCGCCATCAGGCTTTTTCTCTGGCCTTTCCAATGACATGCTGGGCGAGATTCTGACCCAGACGCTGGAGGCATCCAAGGTGGACACATCCTTTTGCGCCCGGTCGAACCGTCCGACCACGGTCGCGTTTGTCAAGCTGGTGAACGGACAGGCGAGCTATGCCTTTTACGACGAAAACACCGCAGGTCTGATGCTGGCGCAAAATCAGATGCCGGTGCTGCCACCCAACGTTGACGCCCTGTTTTTCGGTGGCATCAGTCTGGTCAATGACCCCGCCGCCAGCACCTATGCCGCTTTGCAAGCCCGTGAATGTGGCGCCCGCGTCACCATGATCGACCCCAACATCCGTCTGGGCTTTATCGCCGGGAAAGAAGTGCCATACCGCGCCCGCATCGAAGGGATGATCGCCAAGGCGGACATTGTGAAGCTGTCGGACGAGGATCTGGCCTGGGTGATGGGTGCGGGCGAAACCGAGACCCTGGCGCGAAAGATCATCGGCAGAGGCCCGAACATCGTCTTCATCACCGAAGGCGCCGCCGGCGCGCGCGCCATCACGGCCACCCAAAACCGCTTTGTCGCCGCGCAGAAGGTCGTTGTGGCGGACACGGTCGGCGCCGGGGACACCTTCAATGCCGGTGTCCTCGCTTCGTTTCATGCCGCTGGTGCGCTGACGAAGGCGCGTCTCGCCGCCGTGACGGACGGCGAACTGGATGCGGCCTTGTCGCTGGGGACGCGGGCGGCGGCCGTTACCTGTACGCGACCCGGTGCCAACCCGCCCTGGGCCTACGAACTTTGAGAGCGATTTTGCAACGGGTTAGCCGCGCATCGGTGGCGGTGTCGGGCAAGGTTGTGAGCGAAATTGGGTCGGGGCTGTTGATCTTGGTCTGTTCCATGCAGGGCGATGGCGAGGTCGAGGCTGCAAAACTCGCCGCCAAGATCGCCAAGCTGCGGATATTCAAGGACGGCGCGGGCAAGATGAACCTGTCGGTTCGCGACACCGGCGGTGCGGCACTTGTCGTCAGCCAGTTCACTCTGGCCG
>JANXPK010000777.1 GCA_025357355.1 Rhodobacterales bacterium | reverse complement strand
GCGCTTGTGGCGACACTGGCGCTGTCCCTTGTCGGGCTGGTGGCCTTGCGCTACCTTGGCCCCGACATCGGCTTTCGCCGCGCCGCCATGATCCTGGCCATGGTGATCGGTGCTGCCACTGCCGGACTTGCCGCCCTTCTGGCCCGCCTCTTGCTGCGCCCCGTCACCACCCTGTCCATCGAGGCCGCCGCCCTGCGCCGTGACCCCCGGCACATCCTGACCCCCCTGCCGCATTACGGCACCCGCGAACTGGCCGATCTGGCGCAGGGCATCGCCACCATGGCCGCAGCCCTGCAGAACCGCGAGGCGCAGGTCCGCAGCTTCACCGACCACGTCACGCACGAACTCAAGACCCCGGTCACCGCCATCCGTGCCGCCGCCGAGCTTCTGGAGGATGGCGTGCTGCCCGCCGCCGACCGCGCCCTTGTCACTCAGATCCTGGGTGCCACCGCCCAGATGCAGACCCGGCTCGAGGCGTTGCGCCGCGTCACCGCCGCCCGCGAACCCGGCCATCAGGGCGTCTGTCGGCTTGCCGACCTCTTGCCCGATCTTGCAGCCGAGCATCCCGGCCTGCGGATCAAGTCGACGGGCGCCGACATCCCCCTGCCCCTTGCCGCCAGCGGTCTGCACATCGTCCTTGGCCACCTGATCCACAATGCCGCCCAGCACGGTGCGGCAGAAGTCACCCTGACCGCCACGGCATCCGACGGCATCGCCAGCGTCATGGTCGGCAACGACGGGCGCCCGATCTCGCCCGGCAACCGCGACCAGATCTTCACGCCGTTCTTCACCACGACCCGCGATCTGGGCGGCACTGGCATGGGCCTGACCATTGCGGAAAGCCTGCTGCGCGCCCACGGCGCCGACATCGCCCTTCTGCCCGACGATCAGGGCGTGCGGTTCCTGCTGCGCTTCACCGCAGCCTAGACCACGACAGCCCTTGAAGCATCTCAACCCCGCCAACAGTACATAAACTGAATCGCCACATCCTCCCTTCCCTTCCCCGATAGGCCAAAGCCTGTCGGGGAGGCGCCTGCCTGCCCCCGGGCAGGCGCCTTCAGCGCCCACCCCAGGCAGGCGCCTCCCCTTCCTCACCGACTGCACCCGACCCAACCTCCCTTGCCTTGCCGCTGCCGCGCTGCGGCAATCGGACCGATGAAGGCTCCCCCGGAGCCTTCATCAGACGGTCCTCTGGCACTGGCAGCGAAAGCGGCCCCACGCCGCCGATTCGCAGCTATATGGTTAACGCAAGGCCCGAGCCGAAAACCTCGCCTCGCCTGTAGTGGCATTGTAGGCGCAATGTAGTCGGTTTGTAGGTCGTTCATCTTCCGTTAATCAGGCCAATTAACACGGCGTTCTCAAGGCCTTGGCATCACCCCTCCACCGCCCCAACGTTGCCAAGCGCACGCCAGTCGCCACATCAAAATCCCACTTCGCAAGCCGCCACCAACGCCGCCAACATCGCCTCGCAGCGCTCCATCTGCTCAAGGCTGACATATTCGTCGGGCTTGTGCCCCTGCGCCATCGAACCCGGCCCGCAGATCACCGTCGGAATACCCAGCCGCGCAGCGAAAAGCCCGCCTTCGGTGCCAAATGCCACCTTCATCGTCCCATTGGCCCCGGTCAGACCCTTGACGAAATTCACCACTCCGGCATCCGCAGCCGTGCCCAGCCCGGGATAATCCCACAACCGCTCGACCCGGATCGCGGCCTCCGGGAACTCCCCCCGCAAGGGCGCACAGATCGCCTCCGCCGCGACACGCAACCGATCAATCAGCCCCTCGGTATCCTCACCCGCCAGCGACCGGATCTCAAAGTCCACCACGGCAAGGTTGGGCACGATATTGACCTGCACCCCACCGTTCAGCTTGCCCACGTGCAGCGTCGAATAGGGCACGTCATAGTCGCCATCCCGCAACCCAGTCGCCGCCACCTCGGCCTGCAACCCTCTGACAACGCCAACAAAATCCGCCGCCAGATGCAGCGCGTTCAGCGCCATCGGCGCCAAGGCCGAATGCCCCTCGCGCCCCACACAGGTCGCCCGCAGCGCAACCTTGCCCTTGTGCCCGGTCGCCACCTGCGTCCCTGTAGGCTCGCCGACGATGCAGAACCGCGGCCTGACCGGCGCTGCCTCCAGCATGTCGATCAGCGACCGCACCCCCATGCAGCCGATCTCCTCGTCATAGGACAAGGCCAAATGCAGCGGCACCTTCAACGGCCGCCGTGCGGCCCCCAGCACCGCCGCCAAAGCCGCTGCCACGAACCCCTTCATGTCCGCCGTCCCGCGCCCGTAAAGCCGCCCCCCGGCCTCGGTCAGCGCAAAGGCCGGATGCGTCCAGTCCTGCCCCTCGACCGGCACGACATCGGTATGCCCCGACAACATCACCCCGCCGCCAACAGGCCCGACCGTGGCATAAAGATTGGCCTTGCCGCCCCCGGCATCCGGGATCAGCGTTACCGCCACCCCGGCACCCTCCAGCATCCCCTGCACATAGCTCATCAAGGCCATATTCGGCTTGTGGCTGGTTGTATCAAAGCCGATCAGGCGGCTCAGGATTTCACGGCACTGCATCTTGTGATCCTTCTCGCAAGGTCAGATAACCTGAACGCCATACCGAGCGAAAGCCACCCATGCGCCTGATCCTCGCCCTTTTGCTGACCGCCACACCCGCCGTGGCAGGCGACAAGCCCAACCTCGACCCCGCAGCCCCGGCCATTCCGGGGGCAGTCAGCCTTTACCTGCAAGCGCATGCCCTCTACGCCTTCGGTCAGGCGGCACAGGACCCGCTGACCGTGCTCACCGCCGCCCGCCTTCTGCGCGGCCTGACCCTTTCCGATACCGCCCGCGCGCCGGACCCCGCGCCCAAGTCCACCACTCCCCTTGCCCCCCTTGACCCGCAAGCCCTTATTACCACGGCACAAACCCTCGACGCCGGGCAGAACTACAGCGACCTCATCGACCAGATCGCCCACGAGACGCCACCGCAGCCCAAGGCCCTGCGCGCCACCGCCGCGACCCTCGCCCCCGGCGCATCAGAAGTCTGGACCCTGACGTTCTTCGGTGGCGACTATGCCGAGCTTGCCATTCTGGGCGACGGAAAAAGCAACCTTGATCTTCTTGTCACCGACGCCAAGGACAACCAGATCTGTCTGGACAAAGGCAGTGCTGATGCGGCGCTTTGCGGCTTTACCCCCCGCGAAAACGGCGACTTCAAGGTTACCGTCACCAATTCAGGTGCTACACCGGACATCTATACTCTGCTGACAAACTGAGGCGCCCATGCTCACCCGCCGCCATTTCCTCGCCGTCACCGCCGCCGCCGCTCTGCCCCGACCGGCCTTCGCCGCGACACCTGCCCTGACCGTAGGCACCCGGCAGTTGGAGGTGCTGGGTAAAGCCGCCACCGTATATGGCATCACCAATGCTGCGGGTGGCAACGGATGGACGGCGCATGAGGGCGAACGTTTCACGGGCACGGTCCACAACCAGTCTGGCACCGACCTGATCCTGCACTGGCACGGCCAAACCCTCGCTCCGGTCACCCAAGACCGCACGCGCCCCGATGGTGGCGTCCAGCCGGACGGCGGCGACGACAATTACGACTTCGCCCTCACCCCCGGCACCCATTGGATGCATTCGCACCAGTTGACCGAACAGCAATTGCTCGCGGCCCCCATGGTCACCCTCGAGGCCGATGCAACCGGGCCCGGCGCCACCGTGATGCTGCACGACTTCACCTTCCGCAGCCCGCTGGAGATATTGAAGGAACTGGCGTCGTCCGAAATGCACCACATGGTCACCCTGAACGGCGTCAAGATGGATCATGCCATGTCCGCAATGGCGATGCCCGGCATGACCCATGCCAATGACGTGGCCTATGACGCCTACCTCGCCAATGACCGCACCCTTGCCGACCCGCAGGTGATCGAGGTTGAATCCGGCCCCTTCCGCTTGCGCCTGATCAACGGCGCTGCCGCCACCGGCTTCTGGATCGACACCGGCCTGCCCACGCAAGTCATCGCCACCGATGGTGTGCCCTGCCTGCCGCGCACCGGCCAGCACTTTCCCATCGCGCAGGGCCAGCGACTGGACCTTGTTGTGACCATCCCGGCGCAAGGTGGCGCCTTTCCGATCCTGGCCACCGTCGAGGCCGCCCGGATGCGGACCGGCGTTATCCTTGCCACCAAGGGCGCCGCCGTCGCCCGCATCGCCGACCTTGCCGAGGCCGAAAGCGCGCCGCTTGACCTGCGTCTCGACGCAGCCCTTGCCGCCGCCACCCCGTTGTCCGGGCGGGCCGCGCAATTGCTGCAGGTCAACCTTGGCACGCAGCCCCACTATGTCTGGACCATCAATGACGGTGCCCCGCTGAAGGCCGCCCTCGGGTCGCGGATCGAGTTGATGTTCATGAACCCCACGATGATGATGCATCCCATGCATCTGCATGGCCATCATTTCCAGGTGGTCGATGTCGGTCAGGGCCGCTTTGCCGGCCCGTTGCGCGATACCGTGATGGTGCCGCCCGGCGCCATGGTCACCGTGGCCGTCGATCTGGACAAGCCCGGTCAGTGGTATCTGCATTGCCACCACCTTTATCACATGGCGGGCGGCATGATGACCACGCTGGACGTCGCCTAGCTGCCGATTGCATGGCGGCCCGCCCGGGGCTATAGGGCCGGGAAAGCCAATGGAGCCGCCGATGTCCTTGTCCGCCCTTGAACCCGTCATCGAAGCTGCCTGGGAGGCGCGCGACGGCGTCTCGCTAACCACTCGCGGCGAGGTCCGCGACGCCGTCGAGGCGGTGCTGGCGGCGCTGGATAGCGGCGCGCTCAGGGTGGCCGAAAAGCGCGGCAATGACTGGCAGGTGAACCAGTGGGCCAAAAAGGCGGTGCTGCTGTCGTTTCGGCTGAACGATATGGCCGTCATTCCAGGTGGCAACGGGGCTGCGACCTGGTGGGACAAGGTGCCGTCGAAATTTGACGGCTGGGGCGAGAATCAATGGCGCGCTGCGGGCTTTCGGGCCGTGCCGGGGTCCATCGTCCGCCGCTCGGCCTTTATCGGCAGGAATGTGGTGCTGATGCCGTCTTTCGTGAACGTCGGCGCCTATGTGGATGAAGGGTCGATGGTCGACGGCTGGGCCACGGTCGGCTCCTGTGCGCAGATCGGCAAGCATGTCCACCTGTCGGGCGGCGTGGGCATCGGTGGCGTGCTGGAGCCGATGCAGGCCGGGCCGACCATCATCGAGGACAACTGCTTTATCGGCGCCCGGTCAGAGGTGGTCGAGGGCTGCATCATCCGCGAAGGCTCGGTTCTGGGCATGGGCGTGTTCATCGGCAAATCGACCAAGATCGTCGACCGCGAGACTGGTGCGGTGATGTACGGCGAGGTGCCGCCCTATTCAGTCGTGGTCGCAGGCTCTATGCCCGGCAAGGGCGGGATCAACCTGTACTGTGCCGTGATCGTGAAAAAGGTCGACGCGCAAACCCGCAGCAAGACCGGGATCAACGATCTCTTGCGGGATTGACGTCGGCGGTCCGAGGTTCGGACCTGCCATTTTATCTCACTATATCAATAAGTTGCCGTTTTCAATTAACCAAATCGAAAGGATTTGGTTTGGGCCTGATGGGCCGCACCCTAGGGCGGGTTGACCCAGGATGGAGTCGTGCGGCATCGCTTGACGGAGGGTCGGGCGGGTCTTGCATCCTCTCAACAAGAGATGTCAGAGGGCAATGTTCGACCGTCAGTAGGGCACCCACCGGCTCTGGTCCAGGCTTCATGGTGCAGACCTCCGACCGCCAAGCCCCGTGACCTAGGTTGGGAATGCCCGCCCACGGGGGCGGTCTTGCATGGCCCGGCGCTGCGCTTGATTCCGGGCAAAAAGAGGATGGGGTTTTGCTCGATCCGGAATCGTCTCGCGCTAGCAGGCTGCTGAATGAGTCCGGACCGAGCGTGAACGTCGAGCTGCAAGCCGCGCAAGGAAGAAGCACGAAGGAATACTTGTCGGTATTCCGAGGGATTCTGACGATGCCCGGCGAAGCCAAG
>JANXPK010000730.1 GCA_025357355.1 Rhodobacterales bacterium | reverse complement strand
CCTGATCCCGCCCGCCCCCCGCGCCGAAATCACAATGGCCGCCGCCCCAGAGAACCAGAACCGCAGCATCACCACCATGGCAACAGGATAATGCCCGGTCAAATGCTTGGTGATGCCGTCCTGCGACGAAAAGATCATCGTGGTCAGCACCATCAACATGAGACCGCGCCGCGTGTTCTGCTCGGTCATGCCACAGCCTGCCTGTGCTGATGCAGCAGTGCGTAAAGCCCCGCCGCGACCACGATCAACACGCCCGCCACCACCTGCACATGCAACACCTCACCAAAGAAGGTCATCCCGATCCCAGTGACAAAGACGATCTGCAGATAGGCAAAGGGCTGCACCACGCTGGCCTCGACCGTCTCATAGGTCTTTTGCAACAGCCAGTTCGACAGCACTGACAACAGGCCATAGATTACCAGAAACGCCCCGTCGCGCGGGGTCACCGCTTGCCAATGCGGCAGGCCCACCCCGGTCATCAGCACCGCCCCCACCATCGGTGGCCAGAAGAACGCCGCGAACGACGGCTCGTCCCGCGTCGTCAGCCGTGTCAGCACCGAATAAAGCGCGAACATCACCGCCGAGCCCAGCGGCAACAGTGCGGCCCAGGAAAACACCCCCGCCCCCGGCCGCAGGATCACCAGCACGCCCACGCACCCCACCGCAACCGCCACCCAACGCTGCCAGGATATCGCCTCGCCCAGGATCGGTCCCGACAGCGCCACCACCAACAGCGGGCACACCGCAAAGATCGCATGGCTGTTGATCAGCCCGATCAGCGTATAGCCCTGCACGATGATGCAGACCTCGGCCACCAGCAGCACCGCGCGCAGGATATCAAACCCCAGCCGCGTCGAGCGCACCGCCACCCGCACGCCCTCGGGCCGCCGCAGCGCCAACACCAGGACAAACCCCGCAAACACCCAGTAGCGCACCATCACCACCATCAGCGTGTTGTAATTGCCCGCCAGCAGCCGCGAGAACCCGTCCTGCATCGCAAAGGTCGCTACCGCCGCAACCGACAACAGGATGCCCCGCATGGTCCGGCTCATGCCAGCCGCCCTAGCGTCATATGCCGCTTGCGGCCATGGCCTTGCACCCGCTCCACCGCAAACCCCGCCTCAGCAAGAGCCCGTCGCACGTGCCCCGCCGCGGTATAAGTGGCAAACGTTCCCCCCGCCGCCGTATGCTGCGCCACCTCTGCCATCAACTCCGCCGACCACAGTTCAGGGTTCTTGGCTGGGGAAAACCCATCCAGATACCACGCATCCGCCAAACTGCCCCAGCCCGGCAAGGTCGCGCGCGCATCGCCCACGATCACCTCGACCTCGACCCCACCCAGCCTGAACTGCCGTGCTCCCGTCGCCCAGACCGCAAGCAACTGCCGCGCCACCTCCTGCACCTCGGGAAAGGCCTGCAAGGCCCGCGCCATGTCCCCCGCCGCCAACGGAAATGCCTCGAAACTGGTGTAGCGCAGCGCGCAGCTCCCCGCAGCGATCACGGTCGCCAGCAAGTTCAACCCGGTCCCGAACCCCAGTTCGGCCACCGCAAATCCATCGCAGAACCGCCCCGGCAACCCGTTGCCCGCCAGAAACACATGCCGCGTCTCCGCCAACCCGTCCTGCAAACTGAAATACGGGTCATCAAACACCCGCGACACCGGCACGCCATCCACGCGCCAATCCACCACACCTCCGCCCTCCATCCGCCCAGTCATGTTTTGCCCAGCCACTTGCCCCAGTTCCAAACGATAAAATTCACCTAAAATTTCTCTTCATCTTGGCCCAAATACTCTGCCGGGGTGTGGGGGTGCAAAACCCCCACCAGCCTCCGCGCCAAGAACCGGCTTTCCCAGCTGGGCCCATCGTGCTCTATCCCTGAATTGCGCGCGGACCATGGGCAAGGGGAGGAAGAATGGCAAGTGTCGATCTGACCGTCCGCGGCGCCGGCATCTTCGGCCTTGCCATCGCGTGGGAGGCGGCGCGCCGCGGCGCCCGGGTCCGCCTGATCGAGAGCCATGCCATCGGTGCCGGGTCCAGCGGCGGCGTGGTCGGCGCCCTTGCCCCGCACGTCCCCGAAAACTGGAACAACAAGAAGCAATTCCAACTTGAAAGCCTGCTCGCCTCCGAAGACTTCTTCGCATCGGCGACTGAAGCCTCCGGCGTGCCCACCGGCTACGCCCGCACGGGCCGCCTGCAACCCATCGCCGATGCCGCCGCCCTCGCCCTCGCCCACCAACGCGAGAAAACCGCCCGCACCCTGTGGCACGGTCACGCCATCTGGCAGGTTATCCCGGCGACCGCCAAATGGCACCCCGCCTCGCCCACCGGCCTGATGATCCATGACACCCTGTCCGCCCGCCTCCATCCGCGCCAAACCACCGCCGCCCTCGTCGCCGCCATTCGCTCCAAAGATGGCGAGGTCATCCTGGGTGAGGCCGACAATATCAGCCCGACGATCTGGGCCACTGGCGTCGCGGGTCTTGCCGACCTGTCGCAGACGCTGGGACGGACTATCGGTACCGGCGTCAAAGGTCAGGCCGCCAGCTTCCTGCTGGACCGCCACGACCAGCCACAGCTGTTCATGGGCGCGCTCCACATCGTCCCCCATGACGACGGCACCGTCGCTATCGGCTCAACCTCCGAGCATAGCTGGCAAGGCCCAACCGCCACCGACGCCGCCCTCGACGCCCTGATTGCCCAGGCCCGCGCCAGCGTCCCAGCCCTGCGCGATGCCCCCGTCGTCGAGCGCTGGGCCGCCCTGCGTCCCCGCACCCGCAGTCGCGCCCCCGTCCTCGGCCCGTGGCCCGGCCGCCCCGGCCATTTCATCGCCAACGGCGGCTTCAAGATCGGCTTCGGCATGGCCGCCAAGGTCGCCGAGTGCATGGTCGATCTGGTGCTGAACGGCCTTGACCGGATTCCTCCAGACTTTGCCAGCACGGCCCTGTGACAATGGGTCCGCCAGATGGAGGACAATAGTTAAAATCTGGTTAACAAGAAATCATAACTATATGATATCACATGATAATAATGATGGTCCGAGGTTCGGACCAGCTCTCTGCCTATACCGCTCCAGCCTTCACCAGCCACTCCGCCGTGGCCCGCAACGCGTCCGCCGGGGTCACGAACTGCATCCCCATCTCCGCCCTCGCCCGTGCATTCGACACCTCCGGCAAATATCCGATGCTGGGCAGGATCGCGCGGATCTGCGGGTCAAACAGCGCCAGCAGCCACAGCAGGAATTTCGGCGCCACCGCCGTCGCGATCCGTTGCGCCGGATAAGCCTGCTTGATCAGCCGCGCCATGTCCGGCATCGTCATCGACCCAGCCGCCGCGATGAACCGCTTGCCCGCCGTCCCCGGCCGCTGCACCGCCCGCAGGTGCATCTCGGCCACGTCGCGTACATCGACACAGACCATGCCAATCATCGGCACCATCGGGTCGCGCCCGCGCAATATCCGCTGCACCAGACTGACCGAGGTTCCGAAATGCACGTCCAGCGGCGGCCCCAGCACCAACCCCGGATTGATCGTCGTCAACGCAATGCCCTCGCGCCCGGCAAAGTCCCACGCGGCCTTCTCCGCCAGCGTCTTCGACTTGGCATAGGCCGAGGTGCCCGGCAGCCCGACGTCGCACCAGTCGCCTTCATCCTGCGCCCCGTGTCTGGCTTCGCTCACGACCGCCACGGTGGACGATGTCATCACAACCCGCCGCACCCCGGCTGCCGTGGCCGCCTTCAGCACCCGCAGCGTCCCCTCGACCGCAGGCCGGATCAGCACCTGTTCGTCCTTGGGCTCTTCAATCACGAAGGGCGAGGCCGTGTGCACCACCGCCACCACTCCGCCCATCGCCTCCTGCCAGCCTGCATCCGCCTCCAGATCGGCGGCCACAAGGCTCAGACGGTCCAGAGCATCTGCATGCAGATGGGGCCGCAGCGCGTCGCGCACCTCGTCGCCCCGGTCCAAACGCCGCACCGTGCCCCGCACCGCATAACCCGCTCGCAGCAGCTTCAGCGCCACGTGCTTGGCGATGAACCCGGAAACCCCGGTCAGCAGAATCTGGTCAGCCACGGCGCCCCCTTGCAACTCGGGTTTCATCGCGAATAGCTAGGGCACCGGGTCGCCGCAGGCAAGCGAGGGCCAGCGGTTTTCCGGGTGACCCGGCGGAGCGGACGGAGCGGTGTCGATTGGCGGGTCTTGACCCATCCTTGTTTGCTCTGGCGCTCGCCGTCACCCTGCTTGCGGGCTTCGTCAAGGGTGCTGTCGGCTTTGCCATGCCGATGATCATGATCTCGGCCTTTTCAAGCTTTCTTTCGCCGGAAGTTGCCCTGGCTGGCCTGATCCTGCCCACCCTCATGACCAACCTGTCGCAGGCCTTGCGCCACGGCTGGCGACCGGCGTGGGAAACCACGCTGACCTACCGCCGCATCCTGATCGCCACCGTGATCTTCATCGTCATCTCTTCACTCTTCGTCCGTGCCATCCCGCAGACCCTGTTCCTGTTGCTGCTGGGCGTG
>JANXPK010000676.1 GCA_025357355.1 Rhodobacterales bacterium | reverse complement strand
GGGGCAGGGCGGTCAGCGGGGTCTTGGGGGTGGGGATGGTGGTTTCTGGCGCGGGCGTGCTGACGGTGCCGCCGATCTGGTCGATCACGGAGGTCGAGGCGCTGTCGCGGGCGGCCAGGATCGTCAGCGCGACAGAGGTTGCAATGAAGCAGGCGGCGAAGACCCAGGTGACCTTGCCAAGCGCCGTTGCGGCCGAGCGGCCAGAGACGACGCCCCCGGTGGAGCCCATGCCAAGCCCGCCACCTTCCGACCGTTGCAACAGCACCACCCCGATCAGGAGCAGCGCCAGGATGAGGTGGATGGCGAGGATGACGTTTTGCATGGGCGGGCCTTTATGGTGACGCGCCTATCTAGGCGGAAGGTCGGTGCCTTGCAAGGGCTGGCCTTTGGCTGCGGCCCTTTCTGGCAGAGCCTCCGGCGGGGATATTTGGGGACCGATGATACCTCAATCCGGGGCAAGGCAGACGGCGGAGAGTTTGTTGCCGTCGGGGTCGCGAACGTAGCAGGAATAGAAATCGGCCGAATAGCGCAGACCGGGCGCGCCTTCATCGCTGCCGCCATTTGCAAGAGCCGCGGTATGAAAGGCGTCAACCGCGGCGCGTTTGGCGGCGGTGAGGGCGAGCATGGTGCCGTTGCCACGGGTTGCGGGCTGCCCGTCGTAGGGGGTGGTCACGTAAAGGCTGGGATCGGTATCGCCGGGCTTGCCATAGCCAACCTCGGATTTGCCCTCAAATACCGCGATATTGCCCAGAGTTGCCATCACCGGATCATAGAACCTGCGGGCGCGGATGAGATCGTTGGTGCCCAATGTGGCGTAAAGGATCATCGCGACACCTCCTGAAATGGCCAGACTGACTGTGCGCAGGTGCGGGTTTCTTGGGCAAGAGGGGTCTGCTAGGCTTGCCAGATTGAACATGAAAGGTCAGACCATGGCGCCGCAAATTCGGCTGACGCAGGATCTGGTGAACCGCTTGCCGGCCCGGGTCGATGATCCGGGTCCGATCACCGGGCGCAGGCCTGTTCCGGAAGACCACTACGCCAGGGTCGGCGCCGATATTCTGGCGCGGCGGCCGGAGGGCGGGCTGTGGGTCTTTGCCTTTGGGTCGATCATGTGGAAACGGCGGTTTGCGGTCGCCGAAGAGCGGCACGCGCATGTTCACGGCTGGCACCGCCGGTTCTGTATCGGGCCAGACACCCGTTATCGCGGCAATCCGCAGGCTCCGGGGGTGATGCTGTCGCTGGATCGGGGCGGTCAGTGCAAGGGCATGGCGCTGCCGATGCAGGAAGCCGGGCTGGCGGCGGCGCTGGACGATCTGTTGCGCAACGAGCCGCCGGTGCCACCTGCCTGGGTGCGGGCAAAGACGCCTGAGGGCGAGGTCAGGGCGATTGCCTTTGTCACACATCGCAGCTTCGAGGCCTATTGCGGTGACCTTTGCGACACCGTGGTGGCGGACCGGCTGGCGGCCTCGGTGGGCATGTGGGGCACCATGGCGGAGTATCTGTTCAACACCGTCACCCATATGGATGCGATGGGTCTGCGTGACGCCTATCTGTGGCGCATGCAGGCCTTGGTGGCCGAGCGTTTGGCGCGGCTGCCCCAGGCGGGCTGAGCGACCAGCGTTGTTTGTCATTGCCAAAGCGTCGGCTGCGGCGGGAAATCGCGACCGTGGTCCGAATCTCGGACCGGCCTCATTATTGTTATAAATCAATGCGATAGGTTTTTTAATTAACCGAATTTCAACACTTGCCCTGCCACGGATTTATCCAGTGATGGCGCAGGAACGCCCATTTGCCTGCGCGATGCCAGGCGTGTCAGGGTGCGCCACACGGGTTGACCTCGCCGGGTTTGATCGGTGCAGAACCGCGCAAATGGTGGTTTCCCTCGCGCGCGCCTGCGTCTATACGGTGGCGGGTTTGATGGGCAGGGGACCGGGCATGGCCAATGTGGTTGTCGTGGGCGCGCAATGGGGCGACGAGGGCAAGGGCAAGATCGTCGACTGGCTCAGCGCGCGCGCCGATATTGTCGCGCGCTTTCAGGGCGGCCATAATGCCGGGCATACCTTGGTCATCGACGGCAAGGTCTACAAGCTGTCGCTCTTGCCGTCCGGCATCGTGCGGGGCGGCAAGCTCAGCGTGATCGGCAATGGTGTGGTGCTGGACCCCTGGCATCTGGTGGTCGAGATCGAGAAATTGCGCGGTCAGGGGGTCGAGATCAGCCCGGACAATCTGATGATCGCCGAAAATGCGCCCTTGATCCTGCCGATCCATGGCGAGCTGGATCGGGCACGCGAGGGGGCAATCGGGGTTGCCAAGATCGGCACCACCGGTCGCGGCATCGGTCCGGCCTATGAGGACAAGGTCGGGCGGCGGGCCATAAGGGTGGCCGATCTGGCCGACGAGACGACGCTGGAGGCGCGGGTCGACCGGCTGATGGGCCATCATGACGCCCTGCGCCGCGGGCTTGGGATCGAACCCATCGACCGCGAAAGCCTGCTGGATCAGTTGCGCGCGATAGCACCACAGGTTCTGCCCTATGCCAAGCCGGTGTGGAAAGTGCTGAACGAGGCGCGGCGGGCGGGCAAGCGCATCTTGTTCGAGGGGGCGCAGGGCGCGCTTCTGGACATCGACTTTGGCACCTATCCCTTTGTGACCAGTTCCAACGTCATCGCCGGGCAGGCGGCGACCGGCACCGGGCTGGGACCGGGGGCGATTGATTTCGTGCTGGGGATCGTCAAGGCCTATACGACGCGGGTCGGCGAAGGGCCGTTTCCGGCGGAGTTGAAGGATGACGATGGCGAACGGCTGGGCGCGCGGGGGCATGAGTTTGGCACCGTGACCGGGCGCAAACGCCGCTGCGGCTGGTTCGATGCCGTTCTGGTGCGGCAAACCTGTGCGACCAGCGGCGTGTCGGGGATTGCATTGACCAAGCTGGACGTTCTGGACGGCTTCAAGACGCTGAAGATCTGCGTCGGCTATGATCTGGACGGCAAGCGGCTGGACTATCTGCCGACCGCCGCCGACC
>JANXPK010000670.1 GCA_025357355.1 Rhodobacterales bacterium | reverse complement strand
GGAAAGCGTCATCAGTCAGCGTCTGGCCGCCTATTTCGCCGAACTCGACAAGGTGCGCGCCAGTCTCGATTCGACCAATGCGCTGCAGGGCGATTTGCTCAAGGGATTTGATCAGTTGCGTGATCTGCCGACCAACATGCGCATCATTGCCTCGCGGCTGGAACCCTCCGGTGGTCCGATCAGCGCCATTTCCGATATCTACAATGCCACCCTGGCCGAGCTTTTCCGCGAAATCTCGGTCTTTGCCGAGGGAGAACACAGCATCTCAAAGATGATGAACCTGTCCTATGAACGCGCGGTCTTCATGCGGCTGAGCTCGCTCATGTTTGCCGAAATGGCGGCCAAGACGCTGAAAGAAGACCTGACCGGCTCCGGCATCGACGTCATGGCCGAGGCTGCGGCCTTCGTCACCATCGCCGCCCAAAGGGATACGCTTGAACACGACGCCCTGATCGAGTCCGCGCAATATGCCTCCGCCATGTTCCGCTCCAGTTCCGACCTGCGCCGCTCGATGCTGGGTCTGGACACCATCCGCGTCATGGGCCGGGTGGAAAGCGGTCGTCTGGGGCCCGAGGGAAACCGCATCGGCGCCACCATCGACCAGCTTGACACTTGCCACGCCGCCATCATCGGTCAGTTGCAGAAGATCATGGACAATTCCGCAGTCATCAACTCCGGCGTCGGCCGCATCCGCTCGCAATTCGCCAAACATCACGCGATTGCCGCAAGGTAGGGCGCGTCGCTGGTCATCTTCCACAACAGCGCATCAGGGGCGACAGGCCATGGGGTCGGCGCGCTCCTGGTCCCTCATCAAGCCCGTTTGCCTGGTGTTCCAGGACGCCAGGGAAACCGCGGCAAAAGCGACGGAAACACCTACCCTCGGTTCGCAACCCAGAGGTCACCGCTTCAATCTGGACGGAATATCTCTCGGACAAATGGTTTAATTCCGGTTAACAAGAAAAGTCAACATATTGAACCAAAAGGATAAAATACGTGGTCCGAGGTTCGGACCAATCCCTCCCGGCATCCCCAAACCACCCGCTTTCACTTCCCCTTCCACACCGGCGCACGCTTTTCTGCAAAGGCACGTGCGCCTTCCAGTTGATCCTCGCTGGAATAAAGCCGGTCCACGGTCGGCAAAAGCCGCTTGGTCACCCGCGCCAGGGCGTCCTGAAACCGCATGTTCTCCGCCTCGCGCACCACTTCCTTGATCGCGGCGTAAACCAGCGGCGGCCCGCTTTCCAGCAGACGCGCCAGATCCCACGCCTTGCCCGGCAATTCCTCGGCCAGGCAAATCTCTCTCACGATGCCCCACCTCAAGGCCTCTTCCGCGTCGAACCACCGCCCGGTCAGCAGCAGGTCCATCGCCACATGATAGGGGATCCTTTTCGGCATCTTGATCGATGCTGCATCGGCCACCGTTCCCGACCGGATCTCCGGCAGCGCAAAGGTCGCGTTTGACGAACACAGGATCAGATCGGCGCTCAACGCCAGTTCCAACCCGCCACCGCAGCAAATCCCGTTCACCGCCGCAATCACCGGCTTGTTCAGGTTCGGCAGTTCCTGCAAGCCGCCAAACCCGCCCACGCCGTAGTCGCCATCCACCGCGTCGCCATCAGCCGCCGCCTTCAAATCCCAACCGGGGCAAAAGAACTTCTCCCCCGCCGCCCGCAGGATGCAAACGCGCAGGCTGTCATCGTCCCGGAAGGCCCGAAACGTCTGCCCCATGATCCGGCTCGTCACCAGATCAATCGCGTTGGCCTTGGGCCGGTCCAGCGTGACCTCCAGAATGGCCCCCTCGCGCCGTGTCTTGACCGGCCCCTCGCTCGCCATCTGCATCACACTGCCCTCCTGATCAACGCATCAACCGCCACGGCCCCGTTGTCGCGCACCATCACCGGATTGATCTCTACTTCCTCAAGGCCCGGGTCCGCTGCCATCAGCCCGCCCAACCGGACGGCCATCGCTGCCAAGGCCCCCATGTCAGGCTTTGCCCGCCCACGATAGCCATCCAGCAACGGCCACAGCCTGAGCTTGCGCA
>JANXPK010000662.1 GCA_025357355.1 Rhodobacterales bacterium | reverse complement strand
AAAAAAAAGGCCGAGCTTGCGCTCGGCCAAGTCCAACAGGGAGGTATGAAGCGGCAAGAGCGAACTCGATCACCGCCTCGCCAACCGATATAAGAGGACAAGGTGTTAGCGGCAACGGCCAAAATGCTGCACGTGCAGCATTGCCGCTATGCGCCGAACGCATGGCTGGTCAGTCTTGCTGACGTTTCCGGTATGTCATGATCTCGTCGGTGACGAAATCGCGAAATGCCGCCACGCGCTTGGAATGGCGCAATTCCTCGGGATATGCAAGAAAAACAGGTACTTCGCCGCTTTCGACATCAGGCAGAACCCGGACAAGATCGGGACTGTCCTCGGTGATGTAGTCAGGCAGCACCCCGATGCCCAGATGGTTCAAGACGCCTTGCAGCACGCCGAAATAGTTGTTGACGGTCAGCGTTGACGGGATGTCATGGCTCATCAATTCGGCCACCAGCAAGGCGCCCGCCGCAACCTGCGGCGTTCCGGCATGCTGGCTGATCAGCCGGTGATGGGCAAATTCGTCCATGTTCCGCGGTGTTCCGTGTGCGGCCAGATATTCCTGCGACGCAAAAAGCCGCATCCGGATATTCATCAGCCGCTTGCGAATCAAATCAGCCTGCGTCGGCTCCTTCATCCGGATCGCCACATCCGCCTCGCGCATCGGCAGGTCCAGGACCCGTTCTTCCAGCATCAAGTCAATCTTAAGTGCCGGAAATTTCTGGTATAATTTCGCCAACCGCGGGGCCAGCCACAGCGTGCCGAACCCGGTTGTCGTCGTCACCCGCAGCTCGCCAAAGACCTCGTCCTCGCTATCCCGGATCCGCGCTTCCGCCGCATCGAGCCGCCGCGCCATCTGGCTTGTTGCATCAAACAGCAACTCGCCCTGTTCAGTCAGAATAAGCCCCCGCGCATGTCGGTGAAACAGCGTCACCGACAGGCTTTCCTCCAGCGCCCTGATCTGGCGACTGACGGCTGATTGGCTCAAATGCAGCACTTCACCGGCATGGGTAAGCGAACCCTTGTCGGCCACCGCATGAAATATCCGCAACTTGTCCCAATCCATTCCCAGCCCCTTCGCGCGCAATTCCCACCTTTAACACCGATTGTTCCCCCCCTGTCTACCGCCCGCCTTCCCCTTGGCCGCGCTTTTGCCTATCCTGCCCCCAAATCAAGAAAACGGGCTAACCAAGAGGCACAGCATGGCAGTAGGCGTATTCGACAGCGGTATCGGTGGCTTGACGGTGCTCGACGCCTTGCAAAAGCGCCTGCCAGATGTGGCATTCGTCTATTTCGGCGACAACGCCCATTCGCCCTATGGCGTGCGCACCCATGATGACATCTTCAACCTCACGACCGCCGCCGTCGAACGCCTGTGGGCCGAGGGCTGCGACCTGGTCATCCTGGCCTGTAACACCGCCTCTGCCGCAGCGCTGAAGCGGATGCAGGAAACCTGGGTACCACCGAACAAACGGGTCCTCGGGGTTTTTGTGCCGTTGATTGAGGCACTTACTGAACGGCAATGGGGTGACAACTCCCCCCCGCGCGAGGTTGCGGTCAAGCACGTCGCCCTGTTTGCCACGCCCGCCACAGTCGCTTCCCGCGCCTTTCAACGCGAACTTGCCTACCGCGCGATCGGTGTTGATGTCGAGGCCCAGCCCTGTGCCGGCGTGGTCGATGCCATCGAGCAGGGCGACGAAATTCTCGCCGAGGCCCTTGTCCGCTCCCATGTCGAATCCCTCAAGCGCCGCATGCCCCACCCCGAAGCGGCCGTCCTCGGCTGCACCCACTATCCTTTGATGGCAAAGGCGTTTCAGGACGCCCTCGGACCGCAGGTCAAGGTCTATTCCCAAGCCAACCTCGTCGCCGAAAGCCTCGCCGACTACCTCAAACGCCGCCCGGAATTTGTCGGGTCAGGGATCGAGTCGAAGTTCCTGACCACCGGCGACGCCACCTACGTGTCAAGCAAATCGACGCAATTTCTGCGGCGCAGGATCAGTTTCGAGGCGGCCTAGCTCCGGCAATCCGACGATACTTGGTCCTTGTGGGCCCAGCCGCTTTTCACGCTGCGAAATTGTGTACGGCCAGCCAAAGCTTTCCATTATA
>JANXPK010000329.1 GCA_025357355.1 Rhodobacterales bacterium | reverse complement strand
CCTCGCAGGAAAGGTCTGTGACCTCTTCCCACCCCAGGAATGCCAAAACTACTTCCACGCAGCAGGATACGAAACCAAATGAACGCGACATGCTCTAGCCAAGACCTGCCATCAGCAGAGCCAAGGCGCGGGCGTCGATCTGGGGCTGTTCGGCCTGCAGCTTGGCGTGTTCGGCTCGCCACAGCGGCACGGCCTTGGCGACGAGGGCGCGGCCTGCGGAGGTCAGGACTGCGCGGCGGACGCGGCCGTCGTCGTCGTCGGCCACCAGAGTCAGAAGGCTGCGGCGCTCCAGTGTCTTGACCCCGGCAGACAGCGTTGCCTGATCCATGGCGAGGAAATCAGCCAGTTCACCCAGGCGAGGCTGGATCTTGCCCATCAGCGACACCATCAGGGAAAACTGGCCATTGGTCAGGTCGATGTCCTGAAACAGCCGGTCAAACCGCCGGGCAAGGCGCCGCGCCGCGCGTTGGGCGGCAAAGCACAGGCATTGATCGCGAATCTCATGGACGGTCTCGATCGGGACCGACGGAGGGGTTGCATCCGGGGGGGGTGCATCCGGGGGGGTTGCATTGTTCATTCTATATTGATATCAAATTAACCCATCCGATGCAATCCGCTGCGACCTTGGGACGCAGCCTGGATACAGGGAGTGGGAAAAATGGAAAAAGATCCGGCTTACCGCTGGGTGATGGTGGCGCTGGGCGGGCTGATTGGCTGCGTCGTCATGGGGGCGATGTTCTCGTTGCCGGTGCTCTTGAACCCGATGGCCGCAGCAACCGGCTGGTCGCGCACCGGGATTTCCTTTGCGATGACGCTGGCTTTTCTGTCGATGGCCGCGACCGCGATGATCTGGGGTGCCCTGTCGGACCGCTATGGACCGCGCCCGGTGGTGCTGTCGGGCGCGGTCATCTACAGCCTGAGCCTGTGGCTGGCCGGGCATTCGACCTCGCTGTTGATGTTCCAGTTGGTGTTTGGCATTCTGATCGGCGGCTCGGTCTCGGCGTTTTTCGCGCCGATGATGGCGACGATCACCGGCTGGTTCACGACGCAAAGAAGCCTGGCGGTGTCGCTGGTTTCAGCCGGAATGGGGTTGGCGCCGGTGACAATGTCGCCGCTGGCGGCCAAGCTTTCGGAAACCAACGACTGGCATGCGGTTCTGTCGATCCTGGCCGTGGTGGTGGCGGCGATCACCCTGCCTGCCGGGCTTTTCGTGCGACGCCCGCCGCCGCAACGGGCGAGCGCCAGAAGCTTTGATGCGCCGCCGTCCGACATGACGGTACGGCGGGCCGTAAGTTCGCCGCAGTTCATCGTGCTGGTGCTGACCAACTTCTTTTGCTGCGCCACCCATTCGGGGCCGATCTTTCACACCGTATCCTATGCCGAACTGTGCGGAATTTCGGCGATTGCCGCGGTGTCGATCTATTCGGTCGAAGGCATCGCCGGCATGTTCGGGCGCATCGGGTTTGGCTTTGCAGGTGACAAGTTCGGGGCCAAGAATGTGCTGGTTGCGGGCCTTCTGGTGCAGGCACTGGGGGCGCTGGGCTATTACTTTGCCCATGCGCTGGGCGAGTTCTACGCGGTGGCCGCGCTGTTCGGGTTCATCTATGCCGGGGTGATGCCGCTCTATTCGGTGCTGGTGCGTGAAAACTTCCCGATGAAGATGATGGGCACGATCATGGGCGGCACGGGCATGGCGGGCGGTCTGGGCATGGCGACCGGGCCGGTGCTGGGCGGGTTCATCTTCGACCATACCGGCGGCTATGGTGTGCTGTACATCACCTGCTGCGTGCTGGGTCTGGGTGCGTTCCTGACCGCGATGACGTTCCGGCCTTTCCCCAAGCTGGCCGCGTCTGCGCCCTTGACCGCCTGAGCCCTTGCGCCTATACGCCGCGGGTCCGAAAGGCTTGAATGCCCGTCGGACCCGATTCCTTTTGCCTTCTGCCCTCTTCGGCAGGCCATTTGGCTAAGGGACGGTCACGAATAGGCAGGCCATACCTCTGGCGGGCGCTTTGGCGGACCCGATTGAAGACCAGGAGCTCTGTGGCGGCATCATCCGGGGAAAACCCCGTCAGGAAAGGACCAGGTATGAACCTGATCGCAATGATCGAGGCCGAACAGATTGCGGCGCTCGGCAAGACCATCCCGGACTTCAAGGCCGGCGATACCGTCAAAGTCGGCTACAAAGTCACCGAAGGCACCCGTTCGCGGGTGCAGGCCTACGAAGGCGTCGTGATCGGCCGCAAGGGCGGCGCCACGATCTCGGCTTCGTTCACCGTCCGCAAGATCTCGTTTGGCGAGGGTGTGGAGCGGGTGTTCCCCCTCTATTCGACCAACATCGACAGCATCGAAGTGGTCCGCCGTGGCCGCGTGCGTCGCGCCAAGTTGTACTATCTGCGAGATCGTCGCGGCAAATCGGCCCGGATCGTCGAAGACACCAATTACAAAGCCATGACGGAATAGGAGCGGGACCATGAAAAAGGGCATTCACCCGGAGTACCACTCGATCACCGTCAAGATGACCGATGGAACCTTGTTCACCACCAAGACCACCTGGGGCAAAGAGGGCGACCAGATGGCGCTGGACATCGACCCGCTGGTCCATCCGGCGTGGACCGGCGGCAACGCCAAGCTGATGGACACTGGCGGACGGGTTTCCAAGTTCAAGAACAAATACGCGGGTCTGGGTTTCTGATCCAACTGCGGCTAGGATCGAAAGGGCGCAGCGATGGCTGCGCCCTTTTGCATGGGGTGAAGGATGGTTCGGGTTTTGGTGGCTTTGGCTCTGCTCCTGCCGCAACCCGCCGCTGCCGACATCTTTGCCCGGATGAGCGGCCTTTTCGGTGATCCGAACTACCCGCCCGAGGCTTGCACGGCCAATCCGGTCTATTCGAGTTTCACCCCGGATCACAACCGCGCCACGTTCTTCTGGAGCCATAAGGTGCCGAGTTATACCGGCGCGATGATCACCGCCTATGGCGGCACGGTGCTGTGGTCGGATGCGACCAGCATCACCATGGTGCGCGACAACGAAACCCGGCTGACGGCGGCGGGCGACACTGTGTTGTGGGAGATGCGGGCGACCGACCATCCCGACGGCTATTGCTGGCACCGCATCGACTGGCCCGAGGATCAGTGTCTGCAGCTGGTGCGCTGCCTGGCCAATGCCAACAGTTGAACGGGTGTCACGGAGTTGTGAGATGAATGGCGGCCTTGATCGGGGCAAAGTCGCGCGATGAACCACATCCTTGCCCTGCCGCTATTCCTGACCCTGACCGGCGCTGTCCAGGCCCAGCCGGTGTTCGATGCCATGCGCGGGCAATATGGTTCGGCGACTGATCCCGCGACCTCTTGTGCGGCCAACCCGCATCAGATGGATTTCATGTCCAGCCCGCCGCATGTCATGCTGACCTGGCATAAGGACAAGGATGACGGCGTGGGCAAGCCGCGGAATTTCGAACGCTACGACCTTGAAACCTTTGACGACACCACCATGACCCTGCGCGAAGAGGGTGATTTCCGCCCCAATACCGATCACTTGGGCCCCTACTGGATCCTGCAGATGACCGAGACGCCGCGCGGATATTGCTGGCGGCGGCCGGATTGGCCGTCGGTCCGCTGCGAGGATCAGCAATTGCGTTGTGAAAACGCAACCTCCTGAGCAATAGGCGCCTTCCCGCTTCCCTAGCCTGCCGCTTGACC
>JANXPK010000656.1 GCA_025357355.1 Rhodobacterales bacterium | reverse complement strand
CAGCACGGCGAAGGGCTCGTTGCCGATCAGCCGCTTGGCACACCAGACCGCGTGACCCAGACCCAGCGCCCGGTTTTGCCGGACATAGGCGATGGCGCCCGAATCCATGTTGGTATCGCGCAATATCTCCAGAAGGTCGTCCTTGCCTGCCCGCCGCAGCGCCGCTTCCAGTTCGGGTGAATGGTCGAAATAATCCTCCAGCGCCGATTTTCCGCGCGCCGTGACAAAGATGAACTCCCTGATCCCCGCCGCCCGCGCCTCGTCGATCGCATATTGAATCAGCGGGCGGTCGACCAAAGTCATGATCTCCTTCGGGATCGACTTGGTTGCGGGCAGGAAGCGCGTCCCCATCCCGGCTACCGGGAATACCGCTTTCGTAACCTTCTTGGCCTTGGATTTAGTGATGTTCCGCATGTGTACCACTCAATGGGGATTTTGAACTCGTCCAGCATACCTAGCGCATGTAACATGAAAATCTGTCTAAAAGATGGGTTTCAAGGGAAGCTCAGCGGGCATTTGCTCAGATTTCCAACGCTTTGCACAGCATTCCGCCAGCCTCCCGGCTCCGTCAAGCCGATTCGCAGTGGTCGCGCCACCACGTCCGCTGCTTTCCGCCGGTGCCCTCACGCCATTGTCGCCAGCATCGCCTCAATCACGGCGACATCCGAAGGGTTGTTCAGTTCCCAAAACTGCCTACCCTGCGCTTGGACCTCAACGCACAGCACATGGCGCCCGTTTTCCAGAAACCGCAACTGCTCCAACCCTTCCAGACGCTCGAGCGGCCCCGTTGGCCAAAACGGATAATCCGCCAGCGCTGCCGGGCGATAGGCATAGACCCCGACATGGTGGAATACCGGCGTCGGCGCGTCATCGGCATAGATTTTGCCGGTAAAGGGGATCACTTCCTTTGAGAAATAAAGACCCCGCATCCCCGCCCCGAACACCGCCGTTGTCCCGCCAACCCGCCCGTGCCGCCGGTCGTCCAGCAGCCCGGCCAGCATTCGCCCATCGCAGCGCAACACCGGCGTTGCAATGTCCGCTGCCGGATCGGCCAACAGCCCGGCCACCAGATCTTCGACAAACCACGCGGGGGTCAGCGGCGCATCGCCCTGCAAATTCACCACAACGTCAAAGCCGGTCAGCAATCCCGCCACCTCGGCACAGCGTTCGGTCCCGTTGTGACATTCGCTCGAGGTCATGATGACCTCGGCCCCAAACCCCTCGGCATGGTCGCGGATGCGCGGGTCGTCGGTGGCCACGACCACGCGGTCGACGCGGCCAACCGTCATCGCCGCCTCCCAGCTGCGTTGGACCAGGCTCTTTTCACCGTCCGGCCCCCGCAGCACCACCAGCGGCTTGCCGGGAAAGCGTGTGCTGGCAAAGCGCGCCGGAATGGCGATCAAAACGCTCATGCCTTCAGCTCCACCCCCGGTGCAAAAGCGATGAAGAACGGGTTGTCCCAGCCCGGCTTGCCGTAGGTCAGGGTTGTGTGGTCACCAAACCGCACCACGCAACCGCCCGCCCCGCGCAAAACGGCATCGCCCGCTGCCGTGTCCCATTCCATCGTGCGCCCCAACCGCGGATACAGATCTGCCTCGCCCGTCGCCACCAGACAGAACTTCAGGCTCGAACCTGCGCTTTTCATGTCCTTGACGGCGTATTTGGCAATATAATCATCCGTCGCCGCATCCCGGTGGCTTTTCGAGGCGACCACCATCAAGGCCCCATTGTCCGGCGCGCTGACCGCAATCACCCGCTGCGCGCCCACGACAATCTTGTCCAGCGCCCCAGTCTCCTCCACCGCCACACCATCCGCGCGCGTGTAGAAAAGCCGCCGCTGCGCCGGAGCGTACACCACCCCGCGCACCGGCACGCCGTTTTCCACATAGGCGATGTTGACCGTGAAATCGCCCCGCCGCTGCACAAACTCCTTGGTGCCGTCCAGCGGATCGACGATCAGGAACGTGCTCGCGCTCAGCGCATGGCTCGCCGCCTGTTCTTCGGTGATCAGCACCACGTCCGGAAACGCCGCCCGCAACCCGGCCGAGATCAGCGCGTCCGCGGCCTCGTCGGCTTCGGTCACCGGGCTATGGTCGCTTTTGGATTTCACGGCGAAATCGGGGCCGTCATAGACCTGCATGATCCGTTCGCCCGCTTCCAGCGCCAGACGGCGGATGATCGGGATCAGCAAAGTATAGTCCATGGTGGCTCCTGACACTGGCGCCGGAACTGCCCGGTTAACGCCGTCATTGAATTATTTTCGTGTTGCCCTTATCATTGCCGCTAAGGGAACAGCAAGATTTCCCGGTATAGAACGGGGCTTGGTCCCCAGAGGCACGGCACATGTTTCAACCCGCAATCCCGAAGTCGCATGTCGGCAGCATCTTTTCCACGCTGGAATTGATCTTCCACGTCGCCGTGCGCGACATCCGCCAGACCAACGGCAATGCCATCGTCGGCCTGATCGTCTCGATCATCCAGTCGCTGGTCATGGTCATGGTGTTCTGGTTCATGTTCACCGTGCTCAAGATGCGCGGCTCGGCGGTGCGTGGCGATTTCATGCTGTATTCGATGTCGGGCATCTTCATGTACATGACCCATATCCGCACCATCAAGGCCGTCGCCAAGGCCGAGGGGCCGACCTCGGCCATGATGAAGCATGCCCCGATGAACACCATCGTCGCCATTGCAGGCGCGTCGCTTGGTGCCTTGTACAATCAGGTCCTGTCCATCGCCGTCATCCTGTATGTCTACAATGCCTGGTTCAACCCGGTCGAAATTGAATATCCGGTCATGGCCGGTGCCATGCTGTTGTTGTCCTGGGCGTCGGGCATTGGCGTCGGTATGATCTTCAAGGCCGCAACCCCCTGGGCGCCCGACCTGTTCGGCGTTCTGACCACCGTCTATACCCGCGCCAACATGATTGCCTCGGGCAAGATGTTCTTGGCCAATGCGCTGCCGACATCCAAACTGTTCTGGTTTCAATGGAACCCGCTGTTTCACATCATCGACCAGACCCGCGGCTTTGTCTTTCTCAACTACAATCCGCATTACAGCTCGATCACCTATCCGTTGGAGGTGACCTTCGTTCTGGTGATCCTTGGCCTGATGGGCGACACGTTCACCCGCCAATATGCCTCTGCCAGCTGGAGCGCGGGCAGATAGCGCCCCGACTTGACGCCCGAATACCGCTTGTCAGTCCGATCAAGGTTGCGCGCCCCATGCTTTGGCCCGCCAAGCCTCGCGCTATTTTCCTTCGGCCAGATCCCGCGCCAGCAAGTCGCTTTCCTCGGGGTCGGTGAGGGTTGCCGCCAGTCTGACCGCCTCGGCATGAAACCGCGCGGCATCGCCCACCCGTCCGGCCGCCCGGCAGGCGCGTGCCATCACCTCCTGCGCGCAGCCCGCCAGGAACGGCCCGACCGCACCGTCTGCCGTCGCCTCCAGCGCCAACTCAGCATGAAACAACGCAGGCTCGCCGCGTCCCAGCGCCGCATAAACCCGAGCAATCTGCCACTCGCCGATTGCCCATTCGCGCGGCCCGCCCGCCATCTGCCAATGGGCGCGCGAGCTATGGGCCAGATGGATCATCTGCACATCTTCCTCGGTGCTCCGTCTTTGCTTGTCCAAACACGCCCAGACCTCGTTGAAGAACTGCGTCGCAAACGCCCGATGCTGATCCGTCATGCCACGCCCTTCACCACCCGCAACGTCAGATTGATCCGGCCGCCCTGCACCAACAGCGGCGACGATCCGTGCCGCACCCTGTCCACCCCATGCCAGGCCAGCCGCGCCGCACCGCCCATCACCACAACATCACCCGAACGCAGCCACACGCTTTGGGTTCCCTCCGCCCGCTCGACACCACCCATCCGGAACAGCGCCTCATCGCCCAACGAGATCGAGACGACCGGATAGCTGAAATCGCCCTCATCCTTGTCCTGATGCAGCCCCATCCGCGCGCCGGTACCATAATAGTTGATCAGACAGCAGTCCGGCTCCCGCGCCACCCCTGACACCGTCCGCCAAACCTCCAGCACCGCCTCCGGTATTGCAGGCCAGACCACGCCCGACGGATGCCGCGGCTCATAGCGATAGCCGCGCTGGTCAGTCACCCAACCCAGCCGCCCCGCCGCCGTCATCCGGACCGACATCACCCGCCCGCCCGGCGTCACCGGCCTTATCAACGGCGCCGCCGCCACCACCTCGCGCAACGCCGCCACCATCGCCACCTGCCCCTCTGGCCCGACCAGCCCCGGGTACCAGCGAAACCCCCGGATATCGCGACATTCCGCCGCTATTCCTGCATCAGCTTCATTTTTCATCATGTTGCTTTGGTTTTCCCCGCCGGACGCTGCTTGCAGCACCGCGCACCCCCCCTTATATACGCCGGGAAGCCGGACAAGGGTGCCCCGTTTCACGGCATCCTTACTGGTTCTCACTGGGATCGGGGTTGGATGCCGCGCTTGGGTCGACCCCACAACATCGCCTAAGAAGAGGTAGCTTTAAATGGCCAAAATCATCGGGATCGACCTGGGGACCACCAACTCCTGCGTCGCCATCATGGACGGTGCAGCCCCCCGCATCATCGAGAATTCGGAAGGCGCACGCACCACGCCCTCCATCGTCGCCTTTACCGAGAATGAGCGTCTAGTCGGACAGGCCGCAAAGCGGCAGGCCGTCACCAACGCGTCCAACACCATCTTCGCCGTCAAACGCCTGATCGGTCGGCGTTTTGATGACCCGATGATCGTCAAGGACCAGAAACATCTGTCCTACAAGGTCGTCAACGGCGGCAACGGCGACGCTTGGGTCGAGGCGCGCAGCGACAAGTATTCGCCCGCTCAGGTCTCTGCGGTCGTGCTGCAAAAGATGAAGGAAACCGCCGAGAATTATCTGGGCGAGACCGTCACCCAAGCCGTCATCACCGTCCCTGCCTATTTCAACGACGCCCAGCGTCAGGCCACCAAGGACGCCGGCAAGATCGCCGGTCTGGAAGTGCTGCGCATCATCAACGAACCGACCGCAGCCGCGCTCGCCTACGGTCTGGACAAGAAAGAAGCCAAGACCATTGCGGTCTATGACCTCGGCGGCGGCACCTTCGACATCACCATCCTTGAGATTGACGACGGACTTTTCGAAGTCAAATCCACCAACGGCGACACCTTCCTTGGCGGCGAAGACTTTGACATGCGCATCGTCACCTATCTGGCCGACGAATTCAAAAAGGAACACGGCGTTGACCTGACGCTCGACAAGATGGCGCTGCAGCGGCTCAAGGAAGCCGCCGAAAAGGCCAAGATCGAACTCAGCAACTCCACCCAGACCGAGATCAACCAGCCGTTCATCTCGATGGACCGCAACACCGGGCAACCGCTGCACCTCGTGGTCAAACTGACCCGCGCCAAGCTCGAACAACTGGTCGAGGATCTGATCAAGAAGACAATCAAGCCGTGTCAGGCCGCTCTCAAGGATGCCGGCGTCACCATCGCCGACATCGACGAAGTGGTGCTGGTCGGCGGCATGACCCGCATGCCCCGCGTGATCGACGAAGTGACCAAGTTCTTCGGCAAGGACCCCCACAAGGGTGTCAACCCGGACGAAGTCGTGGCCGCTGGCGCCGCCATTCAGGCCGGCGTTCTGCAAGGCGACGTCAAGGACGTGGTGCTGCTCGATGTGACGCCGCTTTCCCTGGGTATCGAAACCCTCGGCGGTGTCTTCACCCGCTTGATCGACCGCAACACCACGATCCCGACCAAAAAGTCGCAGATCTTCTCGACCGCCGAAGACAACCAGAACGCCGTCACTCTGCGCGTCTTCCAGGGCGAGCGTGAAATGGCGTCAGACAACAAGATGCTCGGCCAGTTCAACCTTGAACACATCCCGCCCGCCCCGCGCGGCATGCCGCAGATCGAGGTCACCTTTGACATCGACGCCAACGGCATCGTCACCGTCAAGGCCAAGGACAAGGGGACCAACAAGGAACAGGCGATCACCATTCAGGCCTCGGGTGGCCTCAGTGATGAGGATATCGACAAGATGGTCAAGGACGCCGAGGCCAATGCCGACGCCGACAAGGCCCGCCGCGAACTGGTGGAAACCAAGAATCAGGCCGAAAGCCTGCTGCACTCGACCAAGAAGTCGCTCGCCGAACATTCCGACAAGGTCGATCCGTCGACGGTCGAGATGATCGAACTGGCGATGTCGGCGCTGGAAGACACCATCAAGTCCGACGATGCCGGCAAGATCAAGGGCGGCATCCAGAACCTGACCGACGCCGCCATGAAGCTGGGCGAGGCGATCTACAAGGCCTCCGCCGCAGCCGACGAAGGCAAGGACCCCGACGCGCCGCGTGATGTCGACGAAGACATCGTTGACGCCGATTTCGAAGATCTCGGCGAAAAGAAGCGCAAGTAACTGTCCCGGAACGGACGTCGGGCGATCCTGCATAGGGTCGCCCGTATCCGTTCCCGAGCAAGGGTCCGATGATGGCGAAACGCGATTTCTACGAAGTTCTGGGGGCCACCAAAGGCGCTTCGGCGGAAGATTTGAAAAAGGCTTACCGCGCCAAAGCCAAGGAACTTCACCCCGACCGCAACTCCGACAACCCCAATGCCGAAGCCCAGTTCAAGGAAATCAACGAAGCCTATGACGTGCTGAAGGATGCCGACAAGAAAGCCGCCTATGACCGCTATGGTCATGCGGCCTTTGAAGGCGGCATGGGCGGCGGTGGCGGGCAACGTGGCGGCAACGGCGACTTTGCCTCCGCCTTTTCGGACGTGTTCGAGGATCTGTTTGGCGATTTCATGGGCCGTGGCGGCGGCGGCGGTCGCAACCGGGCCCAGCGCGGTTCCGACCTGCGCTACAACCTGCGCGTCAACCTGGAAGAAAGCTTTCGCGGTGTCCAGAAGACCATCAGCATCCCCTCTTCGGTCACCTGCGACACCTGTCGCGGCACTGGGGCCGAGGGTGGCTCTGAACCTGTGACCTGCCCGACCTGTTCTGGCATGGGCAAGGTCCGCGCTCAACAAGGTTTCTTCACCGTCGAACGCGCCTGCCCGACCTGTCACGGTCAGGGCCAGATCGTCAAGAACCCCTGCAAAGTCTGCGCCGGCGCCGGTCGCATTGAACGGGAACGTTCGCTTTCGGTCAACATCCCCGCCGGTGTCGAAACCGGCACCCGCATCCGCCTGGCCTCTGAAGGCGAGGCTGGCATGCGCGGCGGCCCGTCTGGCGATCTTTACATCTTCATCGAGGTCAAGGATCACCCGATCTTCCAGCGCGACGGCGTGAACCTCTTTTGCCGCGTGCCCGTCTCTATCGCCACCGCTGCCCTTGGCGGCGAGGTCGAGGTGCCCACCATCGACGGCGGCAAGAGCCGCGTGAAGGTGCCCGCTGGTGCGCAGACCGGCAAACAGATGCGCCTGCGTGCCAAGGGCATGCCCGCCCTGCGCGGCGGCGGCACCGGCGACATGCTGATCGAACTGGCTGTCGAAACGCCCGTCAACCTGACCTCCCGTCAGCGCGAAATCTTGCGCGAATTCGAGGCGCTCAGTGCCGAGAACAACCCCGAAGGCTCCAGCTTCTTCACCAAGGTCAAGGGCTTCTGGGATGGCATGAAGGGCTGACCTTGCGGCAATAAATCGCTGGGAACGCCAACCCCCCGCAGGCCAACATCACCGCAATCGGAATTGCCCGATAGCGGAGTGTAAATAGGTCTGTGACCCTTTCAACCAAGAACCTTGTCGTGAACCCTGGCGCCAAGCTTGGCCCGGTTTCCACCGACTTCAGCACCAATACGCCGCCCCAAGGCTGGGTCGTCAGCGGCACCTTCACCGGCGTCACTTATGCGGCTGGCGGCCCCAGTGACCTGAACGCGGCGCACGGTCTGGCTCTGCAGGGCGGTACCTCTTATTTCGCCGGTGGCACCAGCTCTCTCGCAGCGACGGCCACCCAATGGATTTCGGTCAAGTCCATGGCATCCGAAATTGACACCGGCACTGTTGGCGCGACCATTTCCGGCCAATTCGGCGGCTATCCCTCACAAGACGATGCAATGACGCTGATCGTACGCTTCCTCGGCGCCAATGGCGTCAGCCAGCTTGGCCAAGTCACCCTGATCGGCCCCGATCACATCTTGCGCGGCTCGGAATCGACACTTTTGCTCTCCGAAGACTCCTCCGCCTTCATTCACGCTGGCACGCGTTTTATTGAAGTCACCATGTCCGCCAATCGCGCCAGCGGCACCTACAACGATGCCTATGCCGACAATATCGCCGTCGATCTGACCGGTGTCACGACGGGCTCGGTTCTCGTCGCCGCCACCCACTCCATCACCGCCGACACGATCCAGACCGCCGACGGTGTCGTGTTCGATGCCACAACCGACGCCGTCGCCACCTTTCTGTCCAGCCAATTCGGGCCGACCCATATCGCCCTGAATGGCCGGATCGAGGGCAGCACCAACGCCGATCTCCTCGCAATCAAGCTCGATGCTACCGGCTTCTCCGCCGCGCAGTTCAAGTTTGCCAATTGGACCTCCGGCCCGGATCAGTTGCTGTTCACCGGCAAAGCTTTGGCCGAAGCTGTGACAGGGTCGTCGCAGGCCGATCATTTCATCATGGCTGGTGGCGCCGACACAGTGGCGGGCGGCAGCGGCAACAATGTCATCGACGACGGCGCGGGCCACGACGTCCTGCGCGGCAACGCCGGGGCTGACGAATTCATCCTGGCGACCAGTTCGGCCAGCCGCGACCATATTGCCGATTTTGTCGTCGACGTCGATGACCTTGCCGTCCCGGTATCGGCTTTCGGGCTGGCTCAAGCCGCTGGCACCACCCTTGGCAGCGCCTTTCTCAACAACACGACCGGCTTGGCACAGGGCGCCGAGGATCGCTTCATCTATCAGTCGACCACCGGCAAACTTTTCTTCGACGCCGACGGAACCGGCGCCGGTGCCGCCAAAGAGATTGCCTTTCTGGCTGGCGCCCCCGTGCTGACCGAAAGCGACTTCCTGCTGATCGCCTGATCGCGTCGGCGCGGCGTTGCAGCGCAGCGCCTGCGTTGCCCAACCACACATTTCCTGTAGAGGCATTGTAGGCCGGATGTAGGTGGTTTGTAGGTCGCTAACCATTCGGTAACGTTTGGCCGAACACCCCCAATTATCACAACATTCTCAAGCGCTTGGCCGCAATGCAGCAACAGGCGCCAACCCCCTTGATAATCCATGGAAAATCGCTAACGTCACCCTCCCCAAGCGGGGCGAAATAGGGGGCTACCTGCCATGAAACTCAGCATCGAACGCGCGACCCTGCTCAAGGCGCTCGCTCAGGCACAATCCGTGGTGGAACGCCGCAACACGATCCCGATTCTCGCCAACGTCCTGATCGAGGCCGAGGGGTCGCAGGTTAGCCTTCGCGCCACCGATCTTGACATCGAAGTCGTCGACCGCGCCCCAGCCATGGTAGAACGCGCGGGCTCGACCACCGTATCCGCCGTCATGCTGCACGAAATCGTCCGCAAACTGCCTGATGGCGCCCTGGTCTCGCTGACCGAAGACGCTGCCACAGGCCGCCTCACCATCGCCGCCGGCCGCTCCACTTTCTCTCTGGCAACTCTTCCCCGTGAAGATTTCCCCGTGATGGCCTCCTCCGAATACACTACCAACTTCTCCGCTCCCGCCCCGGTCCTGCGCCGCTTGTTCGACAAAGCGAAATTTGCAATTTCTACCGAGGAAACAAGGTATTACCTGAACGGCGTCTATATGCACATCGCTAAGAACGCCGATGGCCCAACCCTACGCTGCGTTGCCACCGACGGCCATAGACTGGCTCAGATCGACGCCAAACTGCCCGAAGGCGCCGCCGGAATGCCAGGCGTCATCGTGCCCCGCAAAACCGTGGGCGAGTTGCGCAAGCTTCTGGACGATGACGAGGCGCAGATCGCCGTCTCGGTCTCCGAAACCAAGGTTCGCTTTGCTACTCCGTCGATTCAACTGACCTCCAAGGTCATCGACGGCACCTTCCCCGACTACACTCGCGTCATCCCCACCGGCAACACCCGCCGCATGGAGGTGGACGCTGCCGAGTTCGCCAAGGCCGTTGACCGTGTTGCAACGGTGTCCTCCGAACGCTCCCGCGCCGTGAAGCTGAGCCTGGATGAAGACCGCCTGATCCTGTCCGTAAACGCACCTGATTCGGGTGCCGCGGAGGAAGAACTTGCCGTGGCCTACGGGGACGAACATCTTGAAATTGGATTTAATGCCAAATACTTGCTGGAAATCGCCGGTCAGGTTGACCGTGAGAATGCAGTGTTCCTGTTCAACTCCTCGGGCGACCCGACGCTGATGCGCGAGGGCAATGACATGTCTGCGATCTATGTCGTCATGCCGATGCGTGTCTGATCCGTTAACTGGGAGAGCGGCGTGAGCAGCCTTGGCCTGACCACGCTGACCCTGTCGCATTTTCGCAGCCACCGATCCGCGCAACTGGTGTTTGACGGCCGTCCCGTGGCGATTGTCGGGCCGAACGGAGCAGGCAAGACCAATATTCTCGAAGCCGTTTCGCTGCTCTCGCCCGGTCGCGGCTTTCGCCGCGCTGCAACCGAAGAGATTGCCCGAAAACCCGAATGTCTGGGTTGGAAGGTCCGCGCAGCGATCGCAACACCAGATGGCTCCCATGAAATCGAAACCTGGGCCGAAGGCATCGACGCCCGTGCCGTGCGGATTGACGGCAAACCAACGACCCAAACCGCCCTTGGCAGGCTGTTGCGGGTCCTCTGGCTGGTGCCGGCGATGGATCGATTGTGGATCGAGGCAGCCGAGGGTCGTCGGCGGTTTCTCGACCGCATGACGCTTAGTTTTGTTCCCGATCATGCCGATGCGGTGCTGACGTATGACAAGGCGATGCGGGATCGCAATCGGCTGCTCAAAGACCAAGTCACGGATTCGCATTGGTATTTTGCACTTGAGGGGCAAATGTCTGCGGCTGCCTTGCTGATTGCTTCCAACCGCCATCTGGCGCTCAGCCGCCTTGCCGGTGCGCAAGACAGCAGCAAATCAAGTTTTCCCCGCGCCGATCTTGCCCTCACCCATCCGGAAGACGAGCCCGACAATCTGGCCGACGCACTGGCCGCCAGCCGTCGCCGCGACATGGCTGCTGGCCGTACCCTTTTGGGCCCGCATCGTGTCGATCTGACGGCCGTCTATGCGGCCAAGGCAACGCCCGCCGATCAGTGCTCAACAGGCGAGCAAAAGGCCCTGTTGATCAGCCTGATCATGGCCAACGCCCGCGCCCTTGCCGCCGACCTTGGCGCGGCCCCAATCCTGTTACTGGATGAGGTCGCCGCACATCTCGACCGAAACCGCCGCTCGGCCCTGTACGACGAAATCTGCGCTTTGGGCGCGCAAGCCATGATGACTGGCACCGAAAGCAGCCTGTTTGACAGTCTCGGCCAGCGCGGTCAGTATTTCGAGGTCGCGGAAGAAGACGGTCTCAGCCGGATTTCCCCATGACTTTGCAACACGTTGCCCCTGTGTAGGCCCGAGTAACTCCATGCAAATTGAACGCATTTCCGAAATGAACCTCTCGGCAAAGGACGACGCCGAGATCGCATCTCTGGTTGCGCGCTGCTTTCCCACCGATTTCGGAGGTCGCAGTTTTTTCATCCAGCGTCATCATTTGCGCCTTGTGTTTCGCGACGGCCGAAGCATTCTGGGCTGGGCCGCCGCATCCATGGTATCGGGACGATGCGTTTATGCCGGTGTCGCAGATGAAAGCGTCTACGTAGCCGCGTCGGCGCGCGGGCAGGGCGTGGGCTGGCGATTGCTCTCCGCATTCTGCGAACGCGCCGATGCTGCAGGCCTGTGGACATTGCAGGCCGGCATTTTTCCCGAAAATGAGGCCAGCCTGAAACTGCACGTTTCGTGCGGATTCCGCGAAGTAGGGCGCCGTGAGAAGCTCGGCAAGATGGCAGGCGCGTGGCGCGACGTCATGCTGCTCGAGCGTCGCAGCAGCGTGGCGGGCGTC
>JANXPK010000648.1 GCA_025357355.1 Rhodobacterales bacterium | reverse complement strand
CTCCATATAGCGGGCGAGCCAGTAGAGGTTGTCGGCGGTGCGTGACAGCATGATCTACTCCGCCAGAACCCAGGTGTCCTTGACCCCGCCACCCTGCGACGAGTTCACCACCAGCGAGCCCTCGCGCAGGGCCACACGGGTCAGCCCGCCCGGCACCAGGTCGATGGTTTCGCCGACCAGGCAATAGGGGCGCAAGTCGACATGCCGGGGGGCGATGCCCTGATCGACAAAGGTCGGGGTGGCGGACAGGGCAAGGGTGGGCTGGGCAATGTAGTTGGAAGGGTCGGCAAGGACACCTGGGTTCTGGCGGAGTAGATCATGCTGTCACGCACCGCCGACAACCTCTACTGGCTCGCCCGCTATATGGAGCGCGCCGAAACCACCGCCCGCCTCTTGGAGGTTGGAGCGCGGATATCCCTGCTGCCGACCGAGCAAGGCTATCGCAATGAATGGGACAGCCTGCTGCGCTCGACCGGCACCGCCGACGCCTTTGCCGCCAAATATGGCCAGCCGGTGCAACGCAACATCGAAAGCTTTCTGTTCTTTGACCGCGACAACTCATCCTCGGTCGCCTCTTGCATCACGTCTGCGCGCGAGAATGGCCGCATCGTGCGCACCGCCCTGACGACGCAAGTGTGGGATGCGCTCAACACCGCCTTCACCGAACTGCGCCAGATCGAACGCACGCCGCGCTCTGAACTGGAACTGTCGCGCCTGACCGACTGGACCATGAAACACGCCGCCATGGTGCGCGGCGCCATTGACGCGACCCTGTTGCGCGGCGGCGGATACAACTTCCTGAACCTCGGCTACTACCTTGAACGCGGCGACGCCACGGCGCGATTGATGGACGTGAAATACTACGTCCTGCTGCCGCGCGCCGGTTATGTCGGCTCCGGTGCCGATAACGACCAATGGATGATGCTTCTGCGCGCCCTGTCGTCCAGCCGGGCTTTTCATTGGGCTTACGGCGGCGAGATCACCGCCCACAAGATCGCGCATTTCCTGATCCTGAACCCCGAATGCCCGCGTTCGCTGATCACCTGTATTGCCGGCGCCAACAACCACCTCGCCCGCCTTGCCAAGCTTTACGGCACCACCACCGACGCCCAGACCCGCGCCGCCACGCTGCTCGCGATGATCGAAGCTTCCAGCCCGGAGCGGGTTTTCGAAGAGGGTCTGCACGAATTCCTGACCCGCTTCATCGGCCTGACCGCCGAACTGGCCCTGACCATCCATGACACCTATCTGAGCGGGGACATGCGCTGATGCTTTTGAAGATCGACCATGTCACCACCTACAGCTATGACCGCCCGGTGCGCGGCGTCGTGCAAAGCCACCGCCTGACCCCCTCGCGATTCGAGGGCCAGACCACAGTCGAATGGTCGGTTTCGGTGACCGGCGGCGCTCAGGGCGGCGGTTTTCGCGACGGGGCGGGGGATTGGGTCGAAGGCTGGACCGTTAAGGGCCCGCTGGCCGAAATTGAGGTGCGCGTCGCGGGCCTGGTTTCGACCACTGATTGCGCCGGCGTGCTGCGCGGCCACCGCGAACTGACCCCGCCCGACTGCTATATGCGCGAAAGCCATGCCACCTGGCTGGATGCCGCCCTGATCAAGCTTGCCAAGGCCGCCGAGGGTGCCGCCGATGCCCTGTCCGCCGCCCATGCCCTGTCATTGGCGGTGTCGGACGCCGTCGCCTACCGCCCCGGTGCCACCCACGCCAAGACCACGGCAGCCGAAGCGCTGGCTCAAGGCGAAGGCGTCTGTCAGGACCACGCCCATGTCCTGTGCGCCATTGCCCGCGCCGCTGGGCTGCCCGCGCGCTATGTCTCGGGCTATCTTTTTGCCACCTCCGACGGCGTCCCGCACGAAGCTGCGCACGCCTGGGCCGAACTGCACCTGCCCGGCCTTGGCTGGGTCGGTTTTGACGCCGCCAACCGCTGCTGCCCCGACGACCGCTATATCCGCCTCGGTTCCGGTCTTGACGCACAAGAGGCGGCCCCCATTCGTGGCACCGCCCGCTCTGCCGCCCGCGAAAGCCTTGCCGTTCAGGTTGCAGTTCAATCGGTCCAGCAATAGGGTCCGGCTTCGACTTCGGAGGAATCGAATGACCTATTGCGTGGGCCTCTTGCTGAACGAGGGCATGGTGCTTTTGTCGGACACCCGCACCAATGCCGGGCTCGACAACATCTCGACCTATCGCAAGATGTTCTTCTTTGAAGAGCCGGGCCAGCGTGTCATTTGCATCGTGACCGCAGGCTCGCTTTCGGTCACCCAGACCACCCTCGCCCGCCTGCGCGATGCGGTCGCCTCGCCTGATGCCACCGAGGCGACCTCGATCATGCGGGCGCCCACGATGCTGGGCGTGGCGCATATCATCGGCGATACCTTGGCACAGGTCCGGCTTGAGGTTGATACCAAACTTGCCACCATGCAACAGGGCGTCACCGCCTCGATGATCGTGGCCGGTCAGCGTCGCGGCGGCGAAATGCGCCTGTTCCTGATCTATCCCGAGGGCAATTTCATCGAGGCGACCGAGGATACCCCCTTCCTGCAAATCGGCGAGCACAAATATGGCAAGCCGATCCTCGACCGGGTGATGAAACGCACGACCAGCTTGCTTGACGGCCAAAAGGCCGTGCTTTTGTCGATGGATAGCACCCTGCGCTCCAACCTGTCGGTGGGTATGCCGCTCGACCTGTGCGTGATCGAGCGTGACGCCTGCCGCGTGACGTCCAAACGCCGGATCGAAGCGGGCGACGAAAGCTTCCGCGCGATGTCAGAGGCGTGGAGCCGGACTTTGCGCGATGGGTTTACCCAGATCAAGCTGTAACGCCGGGCGGGCAATGCGCATTCTGCGCGCCGCGGATCAATCTTGCTGGAAACATCATGATGGCCGTGTGATCTGCAAGGCCGCTTTCGCAACCAGAGCCAGAGGACCGGCTGATGAGGGCTCCGGGGAAGCGTTCATCGGTCCGATTGCCGCCGCGCGCCAGCGCAAGGCAAGGGGGATTGGGCTGGGTGCCATGGTGACGAAGGGGACGCGCACGACCGCGGGTGGGAGCGGAACGCGCATGCCCGCGGGCGGTCGGGCGCGTCCCCGATAGGCTTTGGCCTATCGGGGAAGAGAAGGGAGGGAACAGATGCAAGTTCAGACTCCGTACCGTTGGCCCAGCGGTGATTACTTCAAGGGACATCATGCCCTAGCGATGCGCTTCGAACAACGCAACTGCGCTATTCAGGAACGCCTGCCGCGTGGCTGGCCGCTCCATCAGCACTTCGTGCTCGCTGCCCGGATACAGGTCCAGCCGCCCTCCCGGCCAGCGGGACATCCGGTCGTGGACCGGGCGGACATCGACGATCCTTTCCTGACTGCCCAACGCGCAGACGACCGGATAGCCGGGCGACGGCAGCACCGCCAGGGCACCGCATTCATCCAGCGCCGCTTTCAGCCAGCCCAGACTTGGCCCGCCCAACGACAATTCAGGATGCGCCAGCGCCTGCTGACGCATATAATCCCACATCTCTGCATCCGTGGTCAGCGTATTGCCGACGAACGGCACCTGGGTGACGTAGGTCCGCCCGTTGGTGCCCGGTGCATAGTGGTCGTCAAACGCGAACCAGCGCGACACAGTGGACAGGACCGTCGCCACCGGCCGCATCCAGTCGGCCATCAGGATGCCCCACATCGGTGCCGAAAAGGCCGCAGCGTGGAACGGCAAGCCGGACATCAGCGTGCGCAGCCCGATGCAGCCGCCCATGGAATGGGCCAGAATGTACCAGGGTTCCGCCAACCCCTGCGCCCTCGCGAATGCCAAAAGCGCCGCCATGTCCACCTGATATTCCGCGAAATCCCCGACATGGCCGACCATTGTATCCTTGAGCACCCGGCTGGCCAGACCCTGACCGCGCCAATCCACCGTCAGCGTCGCAAAGCCGGATGCAGCCAGCACCCCGGCGCTGCGCCCATATTTCTCGACATATTCGGTGCGCCCGGGCAACAGGAACACGGTCCCCCGGCTGGCCCCCGCGTTCCATACTGCCGCCCTGATCCGCACGCCGTCGGCTGCGGTCAGCCAGACGGCGCGCCCATCCGCCGGTCCATCGGCAACCTCGGCGAAAAGCGGCGCAGCACTCACCCCAGCACCCCACCCAGTTTCATTGCCAGCCCCATGCTGCCCTCGATTGTCAGCTTGCCGGTCATGAAGGCGCTCGCCGCACTCAGATCGCCCGCCAACAACTGCTCGAACACGTCGATGCCCGCGGTCAGCGTCACATCCGCCTCGCCATCACCGGCCCGCACCCCGGCGCCGTCCACCATGATGGTGCCTTCGTCCGGGATGACAAACTTGGCCACCCCGTCGAACCCTCCCGGCAACCGTGCCGACAAGGCCTCAACCGCCGCATCTATCGCCTTGCTCATCGCTGTCTCCTTCGTGATCGCCTGACACTGGTGTTTTGCCGCATTTGCGTTACCTTTACCTTATGAAAGCCCTTGGCGCCCTGTACAACCTTATCGTCGCGGCACTTTTCGCGTTGGCACTCGCCAGCCCCGTTGCCGCCGACACGACCAAGCTTGATGACCTCTTTCAACAATTGCAAACCGCCACCGATGAAGAGGCGGTGCAGATCACCACGAATATCTGGATCGAGTGGTCAAAGTCGGGCTCGCCCACGATGGATCTGCTGCTCAAGCGTGGCCGCGATGCCCTGGCGTCAGGTCACCCGGAAATTGCCATCGAACATTTCACCGCCCTCATCGACCACGCGCCCGACTTTGCCGAAGGCTACAACTCCCGCGCCACCGCCTATTTCGAAACCGGCGATTTCGGGCCCTCGGTCGCCGACATCGCCAAGACCCTGACGCTGAACCCCCGCCATTTCGGCGCCCTTTCCGGATTGGGCATGATTTTCGAGCAGTTGAACGAACCGGCCAAGGCGCTTGAGGTGTATAAGGCCGCTCTGGCTATCAATCCGCATTTGCCGGATGTAAAAGCCTCGGTAAAGCGGCTGGAAGCCAAGCTCGGCGGGCAGGACCTTTAAGGCAAAGACCATGGACTTGAACGCGCGCGCACCCAACCGGGCGGAGCAGGGCAGGGTCACGGCTGTCCTCGGCCCGACCAATACCGGCAAGACCCATTTCGCCATCGAGCGGATGCTCGGCCACCGCACCGGCATCATCGGCTTGCCCCTGCGCCTCTTGGCGCGTGAGGTCTATGACCGCATCGTTGCCCTGCGCGGCCCCTCGGTGGTGGCACTGATCACCGGCGAAGAGCGCATCCTGCCGCCCCGCGCCGCCTATTGGGTCTGCACCGTCGAGGCGATGCCGCCCGAAATCGGCGCCGACTTTCTGGCGGTGGATGAGATTCAGCTGTGCAGCGACCCCGAACGCGGCCACGGAGTTCGCAACCGCGGTAGAGGGAATGGTGAATTGGCTACGGGCAGCTTAGAGACCACCACGGAGCGTTTGACACGGGCGATCCAGGAAGGGAGCCGAGGCGAGGG
>JANXPK010000636.1 GCA_025357355.1 Rhodobacterales bacterium | reverse complement strand
CTCAGGCTCCGCCTCGGCCGACAGATTGATGGTCTTGGCGTAGCAGCCGCCCTCGAAGTTGAACGTGCCCCGCTCGGACCAGCCATGCTCATCATCGCCGATCAGGATGCGTGACGGGTCGGCCGAAAGCGTGGTCTTGCCGGTGCCCGACAGGCCGAAGAAGACTGCGGTATCAACCGGATTGCCGATGGCGTGGTTGGCCGAACAATGCATTGGCATCACACCCTTGTCTGGCAACAGATAGTTCAGCAGCGTGAACACCGCCTTCTTGTTTTCGCCCGCATAGCCGGTGCCGCCGATCAGGATGAGCTTGGAGTCAAAATTGAGCGTGATCACAGTCTGACTGCGGCAGCCATGGCGGGCCGGGTCGGCCTTGAAGTCCGGGCAGTTCATCACCGTCCAGTCAGGGCTAAAGCTGTCCAGCTCGACCCGCTCTGGCCGCCGCAACAGATGCCGGATGAACAGGCCATGCCAGGCAAGCTCCGTCACCATCCGCACGTCCAGCCGGTGGATCGGGTCGGCCCCTGCGTAGAGATCCTGCACGAAATAGTCGCGCCCCTGCATATGGGCGCGCATGTCGGCGTAAAGCCGGTCAAACGCTGCAGGCTCCATTGCCGCGTTGTTCTCCCACCAGATCGAGCCTTCGATAGATGGGGTCCGCACCACGAATTTGTCCTTGGGCGAGCGCCCGGTAAACTGCCCGGTCGCACAGAGGAACGCGCCACCCAGCCCCAGACGGCCTTCGCCCCGCGCCACCGCCGCCTCGACCAGCGCCGGTTCGACCAAGTTGTAATAGACGTGCCCCAGCCCGCTGATGCCTTGATCTTCAAGTCGTCTGGCGGGGTTCACGCGTCCATTCGTCATCCTGAAAGCTCCCTTCAAGGCCATGCGGCCAAGTTTGCTGGAAATGCCCTCTGTCCGGCCCAAAGCCGTTCAGGGGTTGTTCGTGTGTTTCGGTTGCCTGTGTAAATTTCCTATAACATGCCGATTTCAAACAGGAAAAGCGTTGTTTTTGCCTGTTAGCGCCACCAAGCTCAGGTTAGCGCAACCAAGTGAAGTCAATTCGTTCGACTGCGGCAAATTAGTCATTCCTTTGGGAATTTCACCGTTGATGAGAGTCGTTCCGCCCGGTGATTCGCACTTAACTGTTGATTCCCGGGGCAGGAAAACCGATCATGCAGGAAAATAAGGCAAACCGAGCAGAATAGGATAGCCCAACATGGCAAGGATCGCCCTTGTGGACGACGACAGGAACATCCTGACGTCGGTATCGATGACCTTGGAAGCCGAGGGGTTCGAGGTCGAGACGTTCAACGACGGTCAATCAGCGCTCGACGCGTTCAACCGCCGCATGCCAGACATGGCCGTTCTCGACATCAAGATGCCCCGGATGGACGGCATGGACCTGTTGCAGCGCCTGCGCCTGAAATCGACCATGCCGGTAATCTTCCTGACCTCGAAGGATGATGAGATTGACGAGGTTCTCGGCCTGCGCATGGGGGCGGATGACTACGTCAAGAAGCCGTTCTCGCAGCGCCTGCTGGTCGAACGCATCCGCGCGCTCTTGCGTCGGCAAGACGCGATCTCGACCGGCGAAGTTGCCACCACCGAAGAAACCAAGATCATGGAGCGGGGCAACCTGCGGATGGATCCCTTGCGCCATTCGGTCAGTTGGAAAGGTGCGGATGTCTCGTTGACGGTGACCGAATTCATGCTGCTGCAGGCCTTGGCCCAGCGGCCTGGCTTCGTGAAAAGCCGTGACCAGCTGATGGATGTCGCCTATGATGATCAGGTCTATGTCGACGACCGTACCATCGACAGTCACATCAAGCGGCTGCGCAAGAAAATGCGCCAGGTTGATGACAGCTTCTCGGCAATCGAAACGCTTTACGGCATTGGCTATCGTTACAACGAAGAATGACCGCGATACCACAGATCTCCATGGCGCAGAAGCGCGGCCAGAAATCCGGCGAGGTCCTGCTGGGTGAAGATTGGGTTTCGCCGGAAAGCATGGCGGATGTGAACCTGCGCCATGGTCGCAGGCGGCGGTCGCTCGTTTCGCTCAACCATTCGCCGCTTGCCCGCAAGATCATCATCTTCAACCTGCTCGCCCTGGTCATTCTGGTGGCGGGTGTGCTGTTCATGAACCCGTTTCGCGACAGTCTGGTGCAGCAACGCGAAATCGGTCTGGAAAGCGAGGCACGGCTCATCGCCAGCGTGTTCGACAGTGCCATGCCGGCGGATGTAGTGACCCAGCCGATGGACGGCTTTGCGATGTCGCAGCGGCTGAAAGCGATCACTGTCGGCTTTGGGACCGAAGTGTTCTTGTTTGACACCAACGGCTCGTTGGTGGGCAGTGCCGTGGGCACGGCAAAATCGGAAGCCAATAGTCAGGAACGTTCGACCATCATCACGGATTTCCTCAATGTGATCTGGGAGGGTATCTCTGGCATTCTGAGCGGGGGCGCCTCCAACAAGGCCAAGGTTACCGGCATCGATATGGCGCATGAGTTGTTTGCGCAGGCGCGCAGTGGCCAGATGGCCAGCCATGTCGGGCAGGGGCCGGAGGGCGGTGCGCAATTCTCTGTCGCCACACCGATCGTGCACGATGGCGTCGTGCAGGGCGTGGTGGCGCTGACCTCGGCTGCAGGTGAGATTGACCGGCTGGTGCGGGTTGAGCGCGAACAGATCCTGCAGATGTTCGTCATTGCTCTTTTGGTGTCGATCGGCCTGTCACTGGTTCTGGCCTCGACCATCGCCAACCCGCTGTCCGACCTCGCCGCCGCGGCCGAGATTGGCAGCGACCGTGACGGTCAGGCCCGGAGTGCCGGGCGCGTCCGCATCCCCGACCTGACGGCACGGCCCGACGAGATCGGCCGCCTGTCGGTGGCCATGCGCGGCATGGTGACAGCGCTTTATGACCGCATTGATGCCAATGAACAGTTCGCCGCCGACGTCAGCCATGAAATCAAGAACCCCTTGGCCTCGCTGCGGTCAGCCGTGGGTTCGCTGCGGTTCGTGAAAAAGGATGAACAGCGCGAAAAGCTGCTGGACGTCATCGAACATGACGTGCGGCGACTGGACCGGCTGGTCAGCGACATTTCCAATGCCTCACGACTGGACAGCGAATTGGTCAAGGAAGAAGAAGAGCCGTTCAACCTTCTGAAGACCCTGTCGAACCTGTGTGAGTATCTGGGCCAGCAAGCCGGTGAAAAGGGTGTGGAATTCATCACCGATTTCCCGCCCGATGCGATCCGCATCAACGGGCTGGAGGCGCGGCTTGCCCAGGTGTTTGTCAACCTGATCACCAACGCAATCTCGTTCTGCGACAAGGGCGATGCGGTGCGCGTCTGGGTACGCCGACGCGAAAACCGCGTATTGGTCGTTGTCGAGGATACCGGCCCCGGCATCCCGGAGGCGGCCCTGACCAAGGTGTTCAACCGCTTTTACTCGGAACGCCCGCAAGGCGATTTCGGCAATCACTCCGGTCTTGGCCTGGCAATCTCCAAACAGATCATCGAGGCACATGGCGGCGTGATCTGGGCCGAAAACATCCGTCCGACGCAGGCCGACATCACGTCAGAGCCCTTGGGCGCGCGTTTCGTGGTCGGTCTGCCGGTGTGACGCCGCCACTGGTGCTGCATGCCTCTTGCGTTGCGGTAGGGGGGCGGGCCGTGCTGATCACTGGCCCCTCTGGTTCCGGCAAATCGGCTTTGGCATTGAACCTGATGGCGCTTGGCGCGGCCCTTGTCGCCGATGATCAGACCGAATTGTACCTGAACAGCGACCAATTGCTCGCCCGCAGCCCGGGCGCCCTGCGCGGCCTTATCGAGGCGCGCGGTGTCGGCATCTTGACCGCAATTGCGCTCGCCCAGGCCGAGGTCGTCCTCGTCGCCGATCTAGCCCAGACTGAACCCGACCGTCTGCCACCGCGGCGGCAGGTCACGCTGTTGGGAAGGCCGGTCGACCTTGTACTGGGCCGGGGCAACAACCATCTTACAGCCTCAGTTCTGTGCTATCTTAGGGGCGCAAGACAGGCCTGACCGATGCCATGCAAGATGTAACAGAAACCCAGGAACATCGCCTCGTTCTGATCACCGGCCCGTCGGGTGCCGGTCGGTCGACGGCCATTCATGCGCTGGAGGATCTGGGCTACGAGGTGATCGACAACCTGCCGCTCAGCCTGATCCCGCGCCTGATCGAGGGCCCACCGCTGGGCCGGCCGATTGCGCTGGGTCTGGACGTGCGCAACCGCGATTTCAACACCGCCGCCGTCATCGCCCTGATCGACCGGCTGACCCGTGACCCGCGCCTGTCGCTGGAGGTGCTGTATCTCGATTGCGCCCCGCAGGTCCTGATCAGCCGCTACAGCCAGACGCGGCGCCGCCACCCGCTGACCGAAGCCGCCACCCCCGCCGACGGCATCGACCGCGAGATCGACCTTCTGGCCCCGATCCGGGTACGTGCCGATATCCTGATCGACACCAGCGACATGTCGCCGCATGAACTCAAGGCCGAGATTGGTCAGTGGTTTGACCCGGGCGAGGACCGCAGGTTGGCGCTGTCCGTGCAAAGCTTCAGCTACAAGCGCGGCCTGCCCCGCGGGTTGGACATGGTGTTTGACTGCCGCTTTCTGGCCAATCCCTATTGGGTGCCGGATTTGCGCGACCTTGATGGCCGCGATCCCGCAGTTTCCGCCCATATTGAATCCGATCCGCGATTCGCGGAGTTCTTCCGGAAGTTGCAGGATCTGGTGCTGCTGCTGCTGCCCGCGCAACTGGATGAGGGCAAAGCCCACCTCGCGATCGGCTTTGGGTGTACCGGCGGGCAACACAGGTCTGTTGCAGTTGCAGAAAAATTGGCCAAGGTGCTTGCGGAAGCGGGCTGGCAGGTGTCAAAACGACACCGGGAACTAGAACGCAGGGTGGCGCCTTTGGCCACGGACGGTACGGGGTAGTGCGCGCGTGATCGGGATCGTGATTGTCGCTCATGGCGGGTTGGCGCGGGAATACATGTCTGCAGTCGAGCATGTCGTTGGCCCGCAGGCTGACATGCAGGCCATTTCCATCGAAGACGACTGTGACCGCGGCAAAAAGCAGGCGGAAATCTGCGCCGCAGCCAATGCCGTGGACCACGGCGGCGGGGTCGTGGTGGTGACCGACATGTTTGGCGGCTCGCCCTCCAATCTTTCGCTCCTGGCCTGTGCCGGGGGGCCGGAGCGCCGCATCATCTACGGCGCCAATCTGCCGATGCTGATCAAGCTGACCAAATCGCGCGGACTGGCCGTCAAGGATGCCGTCGCGGCAGCCCTTGATGCGGGCCGCAAATATATCAACAGCTTCGATCTTGGCGGGGGGGCGTAACAGGGTCATGACGATCCTGACCTTGCGGATCATCAACGAAAAAGGCTTGCACGCCAGGGCGTCGGCCCGCTTCGTCGAGGTCGTGGAGGAATATGACGCCACGGCACAGGTCAGACGCGACGGCATGGCGGTGTCGGGCGACAGCATCATGGGGCTTTTGATGTTGGCAGCTTCGCGCGGAACCACTATTGAGGTGGAAACCGCCGGGCCGCAAGAAGCTGAACTGGCGGCGGCTCTGACGGCTCTGGTGGCCGACTGCTTTGGCGAAGATCGCTGAGCCCGTCTGTCGGAAAAGGCTGACTGACGGAAATAGCTGGCTGACGAGGAAGGCTGACGCGCCGTGACAGAGATGCACAAGACCGGCGAAGTGGTGACACCGGCGGGGCGCAGCCCCGGACCGGCGCGCAAGTATGACATGCGGCGGCTGTCCTATTCGGGCACCTTCACCAACCCGTTCAAGGTCTTGTCGATCCGTGCCATCGAATGGCTGACGGCCAAGGTCAAGCTCCTGAGCATGATCCGCAGCTTTGAACGCGCGGGCGCGCCGGTGGGCGTGGCGTTCTGGTCCAAGGCAATCCGGCACATGGGCATCCGCATCGACACCCCGGCGCAAGAGATTGCCCGCATTCCCAGAACTGGGGCCCTGGTGGTGGTCGCCAATCACCCGCATGGCTTGGTGGACGGCATGATCATGTGCGAGATGATCAGCCGGGTGCGTGGCGACTTTCGCATCCTGACCCGTAGCCTGTTGACCGGCATTCCCGAGGTCGAGGAATTCATGATCCCGGTGCCCTTCCCGCACGAGCCGAACGCCCGGCAGCTTGGGCTGGAGATGCGCGATCTGACCATGGCGCATCTGGCCAACAACGGCGTGGTGATCCTGTTTCCGGCGGGCAAGGTTGCGTCGTCGGAAACCTGGTTCGGCCCGGCGATCGAGGCGGAATGGAATGTCTTTACCGCCAAGATGATCCGCGGCTCAGGGGCGCAGGTCCTGCCCATTCATTTCACCGGCCAGAACTCCCGCGCCTATCAGATCGCCAACAAGCTGGCGGCGACCTTGCGGCAGGGTCTGCTGCTTTATGAAATCAGACGCGCCCTGTTCAAGCCGCAGCGTCCCCATATCGGCGTGCCGATCCCGGCGTCCGAGATGGACAAATGGGACGGCAACCCCCGCGGCTTTCTGGCCTGGCTGCGCGAGCATACTCTGGCTTTGGGGACGCAAAAGCCCTGATCCCCGGATGTGGTCCGAACCTCGGACCACAGTACTTATCCATTTATTACAATAACTTACGATTTCAAATTAACCGGATTTCAACCTTTCCAAATTGGCTGCGGACGGCCGAATCCGCCCTCAGATCAGCCCTTCCTTGTGAAACAGCGCCTTCAGGTCCGCCTCGGGCCGCGCGCCGTAATGGCTGATCACCTCGGCCGCTGCGACACAGCCCATCCGCCCGCATACCGACAGGGTCTGGCCGGTGGCAATGCCGTACAAAAATCCTGACGCAAAGAGGTCGCCCGCCCCGGTGGCATCGACCGGGACCACGCGGTGCACCGGCACAACGGCCTGTTCATCGCCGCGCACCACCAGCACATCGTGACCCGATCGGGTGCAGGCGATCAGCCCGCACTCTGCCGCCGCCTGTTCCAACGCGGCGCTGAGGTCGGTCTGGTACAGCGAGCACCATTCGTGTTCGTTGCCGATCACGAAATCGAGGTCGTGGACCAGACGCCGGAAATCGCCCCGGTGGCGCTCGACACAAAACGGGTCGGAAAGCGCGATCCCGGCCTTGCCGCCACCCTGCCGACACAGCCGCGCCGCACGCTCGAACGCCTGCTTGCCGGCGGGCTTGTCGTAAAGATAGCCCTCCAGAAACAGCAATTCCGCCCGACCGGCGACCTCATCCGCCACATCCTGCGGACCGATGTCGGACGAGATGCCCAGATAGGTGTTCATCGACCGCTCACCGTCCGGCGAGACAAAGATCATCGATCGCGAAGTTGGCAGGTCGCCGCCCGCTACCGGTGCGTTGACGAAATCGGTGCCATTTTCGGCCATGGAGCGGGCGTAGAACCGGCCCAGCGCATCGTCATGCACCCGCCCGATGAACCCCGTGCTGAGCCCCAGATTGCCCAAGCCCGCCAGCGTATTGGCGACCGAACCGCCCGGCGCCTGCACCCGTTCCTGCATCGCGCCGTACAAAAGCTCGCCACGTTCCTTTTCGACCAGCTGCATGATGCCCTTTTCGATCCCCATCAGCGCCAGAAAGCTGTCATCGGCGGGCGAGAACACATCGACGATGGCATTGCCGATGCCGACGACCTGATAGGTTTTCATGCGGTTTTATCCTCGTATTGACAGAATTCACGGATCGGGCAGATGCCGCAGCGCGGTTTTCGCGCGGTACAGATATAGCGGCCGTGCAGGATCAGCCAGTGATGGGCGTGGCGTTGAAATTCGACCGGAACATGGTCTTCGATGGCGCGCTCGACCGCCACTTCGTCACGGCCAGGTGCGATGCCAGTGCGGTTGCCGACGCGGAAGATATGGGTGTCAACGGCTTGCGCGGGATGGTGAAACCACATGTTCAAGACCACATTGGCCGTCTTGCGCCCGACGCCGGGCAGCGATTGCAGCGCCGCGCGGCATGAATATGCCGGCCGACCCTCGCTGTGTCGAAAGCCTCAACGCGCGCGGCGGGAGGTTTTAGCGCGGCGCTTTAGAATCTTTTTTTCGGCTTCAGGCTTGCTGCCGGGCGGCGGAGTCTTCGCGCTATAGCGGCACAGATCGGCGACGATGCAGTCCGGACATCTGGGCTTGCGCGCAATGCAGATATATCGCCCGTGCAGGATCAGCCAATGATGGGCGTGCAATTTGTATGTGTCCGGAACGATCTTCTCCAGCCGGTCCTCGACTTGGCGCGGGGTTTTTCCCGGCGCGAGATTGGTCCGGTTGCCGACGCGGAAGATATGGGTGTCAACGGCTTGCGCGGGATGGTGAAACCACAT
>JANXPK010000594.1 GCA_025357355.1 Rhodobacterales bacterium | reverse complement strand
CAATTCATGACCACTTGGCGCCGGTTTACGAAACCGTCCGCATTGTCGCCCGCGAACTGCCGCCCGGGACCACACTGATCGGCTTTGCCGGGGCACCCTGGACAGTGGCCAGCTACATGGTTGCCGGGCGCGGCACGCCCGACCAGGGCCCGGCCCATCTGCTCAAATCGGCGGACCGCGCGGCATTCGCGGCCCTCATCGACCGCATCACCGAGGCGACCGTGGAATACCTGTCGATGCAGGTTCAGGCCGGGGCGGAGGTGGTCAAGCTCTTCGACAGTTGGGCAGGTTCGCTGAAAGGCGCCGATTTCACCGACTTTGCTGTCGCCCCGACCGCCCGTATCATCGCCGCGCTGAAAGCCCGCCACCCCGGCCTGCCGGTCATCGCCTTCCCGCGCGAGGCGGGGGCCGGGTATGCAGGCTTTGCCAAGGCCACCGGGGCGGATTGCGTGGCGATTGACAATGGGGTGACGCCGGAGTGGGCGGCGGCCCATGTGCAGACCGACGGCTGCGTGCAGGGCAACCTCGATCCCGCTCACATGGTGACCGCAGGCCAGGCCCTTGTCGACGCCACGCGTCACGTGGTGCAGGCATTCCGCCACGGCCCCCATATCTTCAACCTAGGCCACGGCATCACGCCCGATGCCAATCCCGACAACGTGACGCTGATGATCGAGACCGTACGCGGCATGACATAGCGCGAGATGAGTGCAGATCGCATTTAGTCCGATCTTCGTCTTGCCCGGTGACAAGCGCAGCGCCGGGCATTGCCCGACCGCCCCCTCGGCGGGCATTGCCCTCTGACAGCGGTCGGTGAGGGGACGCCGGGGTGCGGCGATCATCCGACAGGCGATGTCGCGCGTTTCCATCTGGAAACATCTCGCCTCAAGGCGCCGCCAAGACAAGAACACCCAGATAGAGCCCGATCTCGCTGCACTGCTGCACGGCCCCCAGGCAATCGCCGGTATAGCCACCCAGCCGCGCCTCGAAGCGGCGGCGCATGGCGTAATGTCCGGCGCACAGACCCGCCAACCCCAGCAGCAGCGACAAAAACGGCAGCACGAACAAGAGCGGCAGCACCGACGCCAATGCCGTAACCAGCCCGGTCACAACGGCGCGCTGGTCCAGACCCGAGGCCACGCCGCTCGCCGCCCCCTGATCGCGCACATAGTCGGACGATACCATGACCCACAGCATCGACGCCCGGCTGGTGGCATGGCCCGCGATCAGGACGAAAGGCACGGCATGCACCGGCATTCCCGCCAGCGCCGCCACCTTGCCCGCCAGCATCACCCCCAACCCCAGCACGCCGTAGGTACCGATACGGCTGTCGCGCATGATCTCCAGCACCCGCTCTTTCGGGCGCACCCCGCCCAGCCCATCGCAGGCATCGGCAAAGCCATCCTCATGCAGGGCGCCCGTCACCAGAAGCCCCGCCGCCGTTGAAATCAGCACGGCCATCACGGGCGAGAACAGCAGCGCCGCCCCCCAATAGAGCACGCCGGTGATCAGCCCGATCAGTACGCCGGCGCCCGCATACCACCGCGGACTGGCCGCCTGCGCCTCGGGAGAGAACTCGACATCAACGGGCAGCCGCAGGCGTGTGAGAAACTGCACCGCACTCATGAAGGCAGGCAGTTCGGCGCGGACGCAGGCCTTCAGGTCCATTTGGCCACCGGGGGCAGCGACATCAGCACGGCCGCCGGATCATGTCCGCTTTCCAGCCCGAACTTGGTGCCGCGATCATAGACAAGATTGTATTCGGCATAGAGGCCGCGATGGATCAACTGGGTCTCGCGGTCGGCATCGGTCCAAGCAGTCGGCAGGCGGCGTTGAACCAAGGGCGCAAACGCCGGCAGAAAGGCGCAGCCGACGTCTTGGGTGAAGGCAAAGTCGGCCTCCCAGTCGCCGGTGGCCAGATCGTCATAAAAGATGCCGCCGACGCCGCGCGCCCGCCCGCGATGGGGAATGAAGAAATAGCTGTCGGCCCAGGCCTTGAACCGCTGATAGTAGTCGGGTGCATGGGCGTCGCACGCCATGCGCATCTGGCTGTGGAAATGGGCGGTATCCGCGGGATATTCGATGCAGGGGTTAAGGTCTGCGCCGCCACCGAACCACGAAGCCCCCGGCGTCCAGAACATCCGGGTGTTCATGTGAACCGCCGGGCAATGCGGATTGGCCATGTGTGCCACCAGTGAAATCCCGCTGGCCCAGAACGTGCCATCGCCCATCACGATCCCGTGCGCCGTCATTGCCGCCCGCGCCTTGTCGCCCAATGTCCCATGCACCTCGGACAGGTTGACGCCGACCTTTTCGAACACCGCCCCGCCGCGCAGCACGCTCATCAATCCGCCGCCGCCGTCTGCCCGGTTCGTGGGCGTCACGTCAAACCGGACAGAGCTGCCCGCTGTATGTTCCAGCCCCTCGAACGCGGCGACAATGTCATCGCGCAGGTGGCGAAACCAGGCGGCGGCACGGGGTTTGCGGTCGTCGAATGCGTCGGCAAGGGCTTCAGGCATGGCGTCTCCTTGGCGACTTGCTAGCATTTGCGACCCGCGCTGCCAACGCGGCACGAAGCCACAATGTCGCGAGGCGGTTGAATTCGCCTTTGGTCGGCCTATGCTTGGGCCAACATGGTTGGGGGATGCGATGAAGCGGTTTCTGGTATCGGCGGCGTTTCTGGGTCTGGCAGCTTGTGGCACGCCGCAGCAACAATGCATCTACAGCGTCACGCCCGACCTGCGCGCGGTCGACCGTCTGATTTCAGAGACGCAAGGCAACCTTGACCGTGGCTATGCCTTGGGCACCGATGTTGTAAACATGCCGGAATACGTTGATTGCACCCCGGCGCCGTTCAAGGGCCACCCCCATCCTCAATCGCGCAGCTGTCTCATCGATGAGCCGCAAATTATCAGCCGCCCGGTCGCCATCGACCTGGACGCCGAAGCCGCCAAACTCGCCAGCCTCAAGGCCAAACGGGTCAAACTGGCCATTCAGGCGCAGCCAGCCATCCTGGCCTGTCAGAAGCAATACCCCGAACCATCACCTTAAGGCGACGTCGAGGTCGGCCTGACGAACTTGGCGCCGCGACCAGCGTCGCCCGACAACATCTTGACATGGCCCGCGAACGCCCGGTTCGGGTTGCCCGCGTCCAGCTCTGCCATCAGTTTGGCCAACGGGATCTGCAACGCAGAGCCCAGCGACACCTGCTGGCCGTCCATCACCGCCTTGGCCGAGATCACCGAAACAACTTGCGCCACCCCGTCCTTGACCCTGAACACCGGCGCGCCGGAGGAGCCGAAATCGACATCGCAGGTCATGACCAGAACGCCGGTCTGCCGCTCTGTCACATTGCAGGCCTGCTGCAACGACGGCGTATCGGCGCGATCCTGCGCATAGGACAGCACCGCCACCGTGTCGCCCTTTTCCGGAGCATCGGCCACCGCAAAGGGTTTGACGCTGGTCGACAGGATCGGCGAATCCAGCTCGACCACCGCCACATCATAGGCCACACGGCCCAGCTGGTCGGACCCGCCATAGACGTAATCCGGATGCGCCACGGCCTGAACCGCGCCGCGATAGGCTTCCGCCCGGCCATTTCGCCAGCCCGCCAGGAATTTGATCTGTGCCGGATCAATCCGCGCGCCGGTGTCCTTGTCAAACAGGCAGTGCGCCGCTGTCAGCACCACTTGCGGCGCAATCAGCGCCCCGGTGCAAAACCCGTGATCGCCCAGCACCAGCTTGCCCACCCCTTCCCAACCCCGGCTGTCGTTGAGGGTTTGCAGCTTGACCAATGGCGTGGTTTCGGCGGCCAAAGGGTCGGCCAGCAGACAAGACAGCACTAGAATGGCAAACACGCGCATTGGGCACCTCCCGATCTCGCCGTCGCTGTACCGTGTCACAAGGGCGGATTTACGGCGAGGGTTTGTCGCAAATTTTGCGGAACCGGGCCGCCGGTGGCCCAGTCCAAAAGCTCGACAGTATGCACGACCGGCACGCCGGTTGCCTGACCGATCTGCATCATGCAGCCCAGATTTCCCGCCGCGATGACGTCCGGGCGCCTGGCCTCCAGCGTGGCCACCTTGCGGTCGCGCAACTGTGCCGAGATCTCGGGCTGCAAAAGGTTGTAGGTTCCAGCCGAGCCGCAGCACAGATGCGCGTCCGCAGGCTCCACTACCTCGAACCCGGCGCGGCGCAGCAGGTCCTTGGGGGCGGCGACGATCTTCTGGCCATGCTGCAACGAACAGGCCGCATGATAGGCCACCCTGAGCCCTTTTGGCGCGCCCTGCGGCAGGCCAAGCTGGCTCAGCACTTCGCTGACATCGCGCGCCATTGCCGCCACCTCGGCCGCCTCGGCTGTGCCCAAAAGATGCGCGTAATCCTTGACCGTCGTGCCACAGCCAGAGGTGTTGATGATGATCGCATCCAATCCACCCGCCCGCTTTTCCGCCAGGAAGGCTTTGACGTTGGCGGCGGCAAAACCCCTGGCCTCGCCCTCGCGTCCCAAGTGATGAACCAACGCGCCGCAGCAGCCCATCTGGCGCGGGATCACCACCTCGCAGCCGAGGCGTGTCAGCAGCCGGATCGTCGCGTCATTGATGTCAGTGTTCAACGCCTTCTGCGCGCAGCCGGTCATCAGCGCCACCCGCATCCGCCTGATCTCCGATGCCGGGAACACCTGCGCGTCATCGTTGCGGCTGACCGGCGGCAACCGGGCGGGTGCCATCGCCACCATAGCGCGCAGCCGCTGGTCGGGCAAAATGCCCGCGAAAGGCCGTGCCAGCCGTGCCGCAAACAGCGCCAGCCGGAACCGCGTCGGGTAGGGGATCACCCGCGCCAGCCCCCATCGCAACATCCGCTCGCCAAGAGGTCGCCGGTAGGTCGCCTCGATATAGGCCCGCGCCTGATCGACCAGATGCATGTAATCCACGCCCGACGGGCAAGTTGTGGTGCAGGCCAGACATGACAGGCAGCGGTCGATATGCTTGACCGTCCGCGCATCGGCGGGCCGTCCGGTTTCCAGCATTTCCTTGATCAGATAGATGCGGCCGCGCGGGCTGTCAGCCTCGTCGCCCAGCACCTGATAGGTCGGACAGGTCGCCGTGCAGAACCCGCAATGCACGCAGGCGCGCAGGATCGTGTTGGCCTCGG
>JANXPK010000581.1 GCA_025357355.1 Rhodobacterales bacterium | reverse complement strand
GAGACATTTCAGTCCATTCCAAAGGGCCAGACTTTGCCTGCGACGGCCATGGTCGACTTTCTGTTCTTTCTCGAGGAAGACGACGCCAACTGGCCCGCCTTCCAAAAGGCCCTGAAGGCCAAGGGGTTCAAGACCAAGCGCGAGGGCGAAAACCTGATAGCCTCCTTTGGCCCGATGCCGGTGACCGCCGAGGCGATCTGGGAGCAAGAGAAGGTATCGACCGAACTGGCGATTGCCTATGACTTTTACCCTGACGGCTGGGATCTGGGCGAGGATTAGGGCGCGACGTCTCTTGATGGAAACATCATGATGGCCACTTGATCTGCAAGGCCGCTCGCGCCACCCGTGCCAGAGGACCGTCTGATGCGGGCTACAGTGTAGCCCGCATCGGTCCGATTGCTGCGGCGTGCGAGCGCAAGGCAAGGGAGATCGGGCTGGTTACTGTGGTGACGAAGGGGGGGCGCCTGCCTGCCCGACAGGCTTTGGCCTATCGGGGAAGAGAAGAAAGTCAGGGGTCGGTCTGTATCGGTCGCCTTGTGACGACCAGCGACGCCGCGCCTAACGCCCAAACCGCCATTCAGTGGTCTGGTGGTAGGTCGCCCCCGCGGCCAGTTCGATCGACGGAAAGCCCGGATGGTTGGGCGCGTCAGGCCAGTTCTGCGCCTCGATCGCCAGCCCCTCAAACCGGCTGCGACCCGGGCGCATGGCGTTGCGGCCGTCGTAAACCTGAATGCCAGCCTCGGTCGTCGCGATGGTCATGGTCAGACCAGAGGCTCCCTTCAGCCACAACACGTCGCGCAAGCTGCCACTGCCGCCCATCAGACAGAAGTTGTGGTCGAACTGGTCCTGCCCGGGGATGACGGCGCGCATCTGGCGCAGGTCAAACGCGGTGCCCGCAACCGGCGCAATCTCGCCTGTCGGGGTGAAATCGGCGGTCGTGGGCAGATAGGCAAAGGCGTCGATCCGCAAGGCATGACCGGCCCAAGTCTCGGATCCGTCGAGGTTCCAGTAGCTATGGTTGGCGGCGTTGAAAAGCGTCACCGCGTCGGTTGTGGCCGTCACATCCATCTGCAGCCCGCGTTCGGTCACGGCAAAGGTCGCGCGCACCGGCCGGTTGCCCGGCATGTTGCCTTCGCCCGCAGGCAGGGTCAGGGCCAGCGTGACCGCGCTGTCCGATACCTCGGCAATCGTCCAGACCTTGTGCTGCGTGCCCGCCGCACCGAAATGCAGGGTGTGACGGCCGGATTGATTGGCCTCGAACTGAAAGGTCTTGCCGCCGATGGGCGCGCGCGCACCGGTAAAGCGATTGACGACTGGCGCCACCAATGCGCCGTTGCTGCGCATCTTGCCCTCGTAATCCGCCAGATTGTCGGAACCGAGCGTCAGGTCATGCGCCACGCCCGCAAGCCGCACCGATTGCAGTGTGGCACCCTTGGTGATGACGCTGGCCACAAGGTCGCCGCGCGACAGCGTGATCTTGTGCACGTCTTGTCCCGCTGCCGTTGTCCCGAACGCCGTCACGTTGCCCATTTTCGCCCCGCCCGCCTTGCCGCGCCAGTGGTGGCGGATCGGGCGGGCCGGGTCAAGCTGGTTTGGCCTTAACCCTGGCTCAGACAGGTGACGATATTTTGGGCCAACCGGCGCAACATCGCTTCGTATTGGCCGGGACCGGCAGGCATCTGGATGAATTCGACGTCCTCAGCCGTTCCGACATGAACATCCAGCCCCTCGGACAGCGACGCGATGAATTTCGGATCGCGGCCAACTTCGGGAAAGACGCAGATCGCCATGGTCGCCGCAAGTGTGTCGTGCACCTGCGCCAGCCGCAGCGCACCGGGGCCCGAGGCATCGCCAAGCTCGATGGCTGCGGCGACCGTCAGGCCATAGTGGTCGGTGAAATAGCCAAGGGCATCGTGATAGACGACGAAGGGTCGTTCTTTGACCGGGGCAAACAGCCGGGCAAGGTCGGCATCAAGGCTGGCCAGCGAGGCCTGCGCCGCCTTGGCG
>JANXPK010000571.1 GCA_025357355.1 Rhodobacterales bacterium | reverse complement strand
CTGCACCGGGTCAGAGGCCAACGACCTTGCCCTGCGCATTGCCTTTGCCCATACCGGCGGGACGGGGGTGATCGTTACCGAAAACGCCTATCACGGCGTCACCCTCGCCACCTCGTCGATGTCGCCCAGCCTTGGTGCAGGCGTGCCCCTTGGCCCGCATGTCCGCACCGTGCCCGCCCCCAGGGATGCCGCCACCTTCGCCGCCGATGTGCAAGGGGCGGTCAACGACCTCACCCGCCACGGCATCCGGCCCGCCGCCCTGCTGGTCGATACCATCTTTTCCTCCGACGGTGTCTATGCTGATCCGCCGGGGTTTCTGGGTCCCGCAGTCGCGGCGATCCGCGCCGCAGGAGGGCTGTTCATCGCAGACGAAGTGCAGCCCGGCTTTGCCCGCACCGGCACCGCCATGTGGGGTTTTCAGCGGCACGGCGTGGTCCCCGATCTGGTCAGCATGGGCAAGCCGATGGGCAACGGCTATCCGGTCGCCGGTCTGGCGATGCGGCCCGAGGTCATCGCGGCCTTTGGCTCAAAAGCGCGCTATTTCAACACCTTTGGCGGCAATGCTGTCGCCGCCGCCACCGCGATGGCCGTGCTTGAGGTGATCGAGGGTGACGGGCTGCAAGCCAATGCGGCAGACGTCGGCGCCTATTTCCGCGACGGGCTTCTGGCTCTGGCGAAGTCCCACGACGGTCTCGGGGCGTTGCGCGCGGCGGGTCTGTTTCTTGGTCAGGACATCGTCACCGATGGCCAACCCGATGCCGCCCGTGCTGCCCGTGTCGTCAACCGCCTGCGCGAGAACCGCATCCTGATCTCGGCAACCGGCCCGCAAGGCCATACCCTGAAAATCCGCCCGCCGTTGATCTTCAGCCGCGCCAATGTCGATCAGTTGCTGGAGGGGTTGGTATCGGCGCTTGCATAGAGTGGGACGATTCTTGATGGCATCGCGCGACATGGCCTGACGGACGATCGGCCCGGCCTTGTATCCGGTCAACCAGCGCTGCCAAAGGGCAATGGGTAACCGCCGGGCGGGCAGCAAGAAGATTGGGTTTGGTTCGATCTGGGGTCATCACGCGCCAGCGTCGGACAAACTGCGACCGAACCAGACCATTGATCCTCCCTGCCCGGACTCCGGCGCCAAGACTGCCGTAGAATGCCCGCCCAGCAGCCGACGGGCTTCGCCCTGCCAGTTCGGGCCGCAGTTCACCGCAGCACCTTGTCCATCGCCCGCCCCTTGGCC
>JANXPK010000561.1 GCA_025357355.1 Rhodobacterales bacterium | reverse complement strand
CTGCCCGCCGTCCTGCCCGCCGTCCTGCCCGCCGTCCTGCACGCCGTCCTGCGCGCCTTGTTTATCGCTGACTGGCACCTTGACGAAGGTCCGGCCCCGCCCGGCGACCGCGCCGACTGGACCCGCGAGGCCAAGGCGCTGCGCCCGCATCATGGCCTTACCCCCGACAATTGCGACGCGGCCACCGCTCTTGCCCTGCGCAAGTCGGTTCTTCGCACCGACCTTGCAGCCGTAGTGGCCCGGTTGCCGCCGTTTGCCCGCGCATTCTGGGATGTGCCCGGCGTCGACTTCTCCAGCCTTGGTCCGCGCATCGCCTGAACGCGGCAGGTGGAGCACCGGCCGGTGTTCGGTCGCAACGACCGAACCCCTGATCCCTCTCGACGGCAAACCTTAAAATGTAATTGACAGAATTTCATAACATACTGTAATTACATTATATTGTGTCTTGTCCACATGTGGACACCCCCCAATTGCCTACGTCCAGACTTCCCCGCCACCCCATCCTCCCCTATGCTGAGCCAAACCCAGCGCAAGGCCCAACGTGTCGCCCTTCCTCATCACAGCCTTCGCCACAATCTTCGTCGTCATCGACCCGCCGGGCCTCGTGCCACTTTTCATCGCCCTGACCGTCGGCATGGATCCCGGCCACCGCCGCCGCCTCGCCCAAAGGGCCTGCATCATCGCGGCGATCCTTTTGACCCTGTTCGGTCTTTTCGGCGAGGCACTGCTTGGCTTCATCGGCATCTCGATGCCCGCCTTCCGCATCGCAGGTGGCATCCTGCTGTTCTTGACCGCCCTCGACATGCTCTTCGAGCGCCGCACGCAACGGCGTGAGGGGCAACAGCCTGACCCGCATCACGACCCCTCGGTCTTCCCCCTCGCCACCCCGCTGATCGCAGGCCCCGGCGCCATTGCCACCATGATCCTGTTGATGGGTCAGGCCGGGCCAGACTGGACACTGCGGCTGGCCGTGTTGGGGCTCCTGTACGGCATGATCATCGCGACCTTCCTGTTTCTCCTGGCCTCTGCCCCATTGGAGCGGATGCTGGGTCGCACCGGCACCATCGTCATCACCCGCCTGCTCGGCATGCTGCTGGCCGCGCTTTCTGTCCAATTCGTGATCGACGGGGTCGAAGGGACCGGCTTGATCGGATGAGCCGGCTGCCCCATGTCACCCTGATGCTGTCCGCCGATGACACTGCCCGTCTGATCTATCTTGGCCTGATCCTTGCCTCGCTCGCTGGCTGGATCATGGTCGAATACCGTAACCGCATGGGCCAAGCCCTGCGCACCGCCTTGGCATGGGGTCTGATCTTTGTCGGGCTGATGGCCGGCTATGGGCTTTGGGGCGATATCCGCCGCGATATCCTGCCACAGCAAGCGGTTCAGGGCGGCCAGATAGTCATCCCGCGTGGTGCTGATGGCCACTACCACCCGAGCCTGACCATCAATGGCCAGTCGATCAATTTCATTGCCGACACCGGCGCAAGCAACGTCGTGTTGACCCAGCAAGACGCGCGCAAACTGGGCATCGATCCCGGCAGCCTTGCCTATATGGGGCAGGCGATGACGGCCAATGGCATTGTCCGCACGGCATCGGTGACGATCTCGGATGTGACATTCGGCCCCTACCACGACGACACGATCCTTGCCTCGGTGAATGACGGACAGATGGATTCCTCGCTGTTGGGCATGGACTATCTCGGCCGCTTCACCATCACCATGTCCGGTGATCGGATGATGCTGTCCCGATAGAGAACGATGTCCCTTCAAGGGTTCACTGCCCTGCCAAAGGTACATGATCTGAACTGGCAACTTCTGCCTGCCTTCCTTTCCCCGATAGGCCAAAGCCTGTCGGGGAGGCGCCTGCC
>JANXPK010000552.1 GCA_025357355.1 Rhodobacterales bacterium | reverse complement strand
GCGTGATCTATGTCGGCACCCAAGCCGGGCGCACCGGCGCGTTCCGCGCTGACACCGGCGACAAGATCTGGACCGCTGAGGATGGCGCGCTCAACCCGCCGCTGGTGGTGGGCGGCTCGGTGTTCGAGGTCAATGATCAAGCCTCGTTGGTGCGGCTGGATGCCAGCAGCGGCGCGCGGATCTGGGCGGTCGATCTGCCGTTCTTTGTTTCCCCCAAGCCCAAGAAATACCTGAGCGCTTACGACCATTTCGGCCCGGTTCTCGCCGGTGGGCGGCTGATCACGGTGTCGTCGGACGGTGTGTTGCGGCAGTTCGATCCGGCCAGCGGTGCTGTGGTGGGTCAGGTGGCCCTGCCGGGCGGTGCTGCGGCCGATCCGGCGCTGGCGCAGGGCCTGTTGTTTGTTGTGACAGCACAGGGTCAACTTCTGGCTTTCCGTTAGGCGCCCACCCGTGTAAGGGAAGCGCTTGCTTTCGGGAAATGATGAAATGAGCTTTACCCTTGCCATCGTGGGCCGCCCCAATGTCGGCAAATCGACGTTGTTCAACCGGCTCGTGGGCCGCAAGCTGGCCCTGGTCGATGACCAGCCCGGCGTCACTCGCGATCTGCGCGAAGGCGACGCCAAGCTTTTCGACCTGCGCTTTACCGTGATCGACACGGCGGGGCTGGAAGAGGTCACCGACGACAGCCTGCAGGGCCGGATGCGGCGCTTGACCGAACGCGCGGTGGACATGGCCGATGTCAGCCTGTTTCTCATCGACGGGCGGGTCGGGGTAACCACCTCGGATGAGACCTTTGCCGACATCCTGCGCAAGAAGGGCGCACGGGTGATCCTGGGCGTCAACAAGGCCGAGGGCAAGGCTGGCGATTCGGGCGCACTGGAGGGCTGGTCGCTGGGCCTTGGCGAGCCGGTGCGACTGTCGGCGGAACATGGCGAGGGGATGGACGATTTGTACCGTCTGCTCAAGCCCTTGGAGGGCGAGTTCGCCGAGCGCGAGGCCGAGAATGCGCCTGAGGTCGAGGTTGATGTCGACGAGGACGTCGAATGGGACTGGCGGCCGTCGGACAAGAAGCCGTTGCAGATGGCGGTCATCGGGCGGCCCAACGCCGGAAAATCGACGCTGATCAACAAGATTCTGGGCTTTGACCGCCTGCTGACCGGCCCCGAAGCCGGGATCACGCGGGATGCCATTTCGGTGCGCACCGACTGGCTCGGCACGCCGATCCGTGTGTTCGACACGGCGGGGATGCGCAAGAAAGCCAAGGTGGTCGAAAAGCTGGAGAAGCTGTCGGTGTCGGATGGTTTGCGCGCCGTGCGGTTCGCCGAAGTGATCGTCGTTCTCCTCGACGTCGAGATTTCCTTTGAGGTGCAAGACCTGCGCATCGCCGACTTTGCCGAGACCGAGGGGCGGGCGGTGGTGGTGGCCATCAACAAATGGGACCTTGAGGGCGAAAAGCAGGAAAAGCTGGCCGAGCTGAAAGAGATGTTCGAGCGGCTCTTGCCGCAATTGCGCGGCGCGCCGCTGATCACGGTGTCGGGCAAGACCGGCCGAGGCCTGGACCGGCTGCACGACGCCGTCCTGAAGGTGCATGAGGTGTGGAACCGCCGCATCCCAACGGCGCGGCTCAATTCCTGGCTGGGGGCCATGACCGAGGCGCATCCGCCACCGGCGCCGGGCGGGCGGCGGATCAAGATGCGCTACATGACGCAGGTCAAAACCCGTCCGCCGGGCTTCATCGTGATGTGCAGCCATCCCGAGGATATGGCTGATAGCTATAAACGCTATCTTGTCAACGGGTTGCGGGACCACTTTGATCTGCCGGGCGTGCCGATCAGGCTGACGTTCCGCTCGCAGGGTGACAAGAACCCGTTCAAGAACCCGAAATTCAACACCCCGTCGCGGCTGCGCAAGCATATCGACGGACGGAAAGACTGAGGTCGGGTGCCTCCGGTGGGAGTATTTGGAAAAGGCCGAATTGTTATTCGAGTGAGCCTTGCGCGGATATTTTGGTCTTGCCGCCAAGGTAGGGGTGCAACGCTGCGGGCAGGGTGACCGAACCGTCGGCTTGCTGGCCGTTTTCCAAGACGGCGATCAGGCAGCGGCCGACAGCGAGGCCGGAGCCGTTGAGGGTGGCGACGTAGTCGGGTTTGCTGCCCGGACTGCGAAACCGGGCGTTCATGCGGCGGGCCTGAAAGATGCCGCAGGTGCTCACGCTGCTGATTTCACGGTATTTGTTCTGGCCAGGCAGCCAGGCCTCAAGGTCATGGGTCTTCTGCGCGCCGAAGCCCATATCGCCGGTGCAGAGCACGACGGTGCGGTAGGGGATGTCCAGTTTCTCCAGAATCGCCTCGGCGCAGCGGGTCATCCGCTCGTGTTCCTGGAGCGCGGTTTCAGGGGCGCAGATCGTCACCATCTCGACCTTTTCGAACTGGTGCTGGCGCAGCATGCCGGTGGTGTCGCGGCCTGCCGAGCCTGCTTCGGAGCGGAAGCACTGGGTATGGGCGGTCATGCGGATCGGCAGTTGCGTATCGTCGAGGATTTCACCGGCAACCGAGTTGGTCAGGGTCACCTCGGACGTCGGGATCAGCCACCAACCATTGGTGGTCTGGTACGAATCCTCGGCGAATTTGGGCAATTGGTTGGTGCCATACATTGCCTCTTGCTTGACCAGAACCGGGGTCCAGACTTCCGTCAGGCCATGCTCTTGGACATGGGTGTCCAGCATGAACTGGGCGAGCGCGCGGTGCA
>JANXPK010000315.1 GCA_025357355.1 Rhodobacterales bacterium | reverse complement strand
GTACCCCGTGCGGATCGGGTTGACCCCGATCACCCGCGCGCCGCGTGCCTTCAGCTTGCCAAGCCCGATCTTGATGGGGTTGCTGTCATGGTCCTCGGCCACGCCGAACATCACGAACAGCTTGGTACGCTCCCAATCCGGCGCTCCAAACTCCCAGAACGCGCCCCCGATGGTGTAGATGCCCGCCGCCGCCATGTTGACCGAGCAGAACCCGCCATGCGCCGCATAGTTCGGCGTCCCGAACGCCTGCGCCCACCAGCCGGTGAACGACTGCGACTGATCGCGGCCCGTGAAGAACGCCAGCTTCTCAGGCGCCGTCTCGCGCAGAGGCTTCATCCAGGACACCGCGAGCGTCAACGCCTCGTCCCAGCTGATCTTTTCAAACGCCCCTGATCCACGTGGCCCGACCCGCCGCAAGGGTGCCTGCAGCCGCGAGGGTGCCGTGATCTGCATGATGCCGGACGCCCCCTTGGCGCACAGAACCCCCTTGTTGACCGGATGGTCGCGGTTGCCCTCGATATAGCTGACGCGGCCATCCTTCAGATGCACGTTGATGCCGCAGCGACAGGCGCACATGTAGCAGGTGGTCTTGCGGACCTCATCGGAGACATGGGGAGAGGTATTCAGCAGCGGCGCGTTCATGCCCCGTGCGTCCCTTGTGACCTGCAGAACAGCATCGCCGAAACCTCGCTCGCCTCAGTCTATTTTCCTGTATTTGCGCGGTCTTTCAGGAAAATGTCCAGCGGGAAAGTATGGCTGGCACGGCGCGAACCATCCGGGGCCGGGACGCCAGTTTGGCGAGCGATGACGTCCACAGTCCGTTCTTCGATCTCTGAACGGCAGACGTGCACCTGATCAGCGCGGCTGACGCAAATAGCTAGGTCGGCACGCTCAAAGACACCTTAAGAACGGTGACGGGACGCCAGATTGCACCCTCAGTCTCGGCGGCACGCCCGTTCTGACGGCCGCCGATTTCCTTTAACAGGCGAGTTCAGCCCATCACCTTCGTCCCCAACCCGTGGCCTTCGGCGGCCTTCTTCTTGGCCTGGACCTGACGCAACTCTTCGACCGAACGCACATCCAGCCGCGCTGCACCTGCCCATTCACGGGTCTTGACCTTGGGGTTTTCCAGCCGCTTTTTGGCATCCGGGATGGCATGGGCATATTGCGGCAGCCACTTCGCCTGGGCGACGAGCATTTCGTCCACCATCTGCCAGACCTCTTCCGGCGTGCAGATCGCGCCGACCAGCGGGTCGTGCAGCACGGACTGCTTCAAAAGCTCCACATCGCCGCTGACTGCCGCATGCATCCCCATCCGCTGCACGTTGACCGACGCCATGCAGGTCGCGGCACAAGCCTCTGGCAGCACAAACCCCTCGACCATGTTGATGCCGAAGCGGTCGACGAAACCGGGGCTTTCAATGATGCAATCCGCGGGCAGGTTCTTGATCGCCCCGCCATTCTTGACATTGAAATGCCCGCGATACGTCCGCCCGGTCTCTAGTCCTTCGAGGATATGCGAGGCATGTTCATCGGTGCGCGTGTAGCCCGCCAAAGGCGCCCCGGCCTCGTCCAGGAACTTGGGGAAATCCTCTTCGAACCAGTTGCGGTTCTCGGTCGAATAGCGCAGATAGCCGCCGGTTTCGCCATGGATCCACTCGTCCATCGAAATCCAGTCCATGATCTGATCGGGCCGCTTGCGGTACCACGGCAGGTATTCCGACAGATGGCCGTTGGACTCGGTCGAGTAGAAACCGAACCGCTTGAGCACGTCGATGCGGACCTTTTCCTGCTTGGAAAACAACGGGTGCGCTTCGAACGTGGCGGTCAGCTCGTCGCGGGTGACCTTGCGACCATTGTGGCGGATATCGAGATACCAGGTCTGGTGGTTGATCCCCGAGCAGATGATGTCCACCTCTTCCATCGGCACGCCCAGTGCACGGGAAATCTGGCGGTGGCCGTTCTGCACGCCGTGGCACAGGCCCACCGTGCGCACGCGACCGACGTCAATCGCGGCCCAGGTCATCATCGCCATCGGGTTCGCATAGTTCAGAAACAGCGCGTTTGGTTCGCACAGCTCATTGATATCCTTGCAGAACTCCAGGATGGCGTTGATCCCGCGCTGGGCATAGAGAATCCCTCCCGCGCAGATGGTATCCCCCACGCATTGATCGACGCCGTATTTCAGCGGGATCGAGATGTCAGAGGCAAACGCCTCCAGCCCGCCAATCCTGACCACGTTCATCACGTAGCGCGCGCCCTCCAGTGCACGGCGCCGGTCCGTGGTCGCGGTGACGCGGGTGTTCAGCCCATTGACACTGACGATGCGCCGGATGATCTGGGCGATCATGTCAAGGTTATGCGCGTTGATATCGGTCAGCGCGATTTCCACATCCTCGAATTCCGGCACTTTGAGGATGTCCGAGCACAGCTTCTTGGTGAAGCCAACCGAGCCGGCCCCGATGATGGTGATCTTGAACGTCATGGCGTCAATTCCTTTTGTAGCGATTGCAGCCAGGCCCGGTGGGGCAGGCATTGTGCGGCGGCGCGGGAGTATTCGGCAACCAGCGCCGTATGGGTCTTGCGCGCAAAGTCGCGCGCCTTGGGATCGGCCGCCATCGCGGTCTGTGCGGCCTGCCGGTTCAACAGGCCAAGCCCGTCCAGCACCGGCGTGTAAAGCTGCTCCTGCACGTGAGCGAGACCCAGATGCTCCAGCCCCGGCGGAAAGCGCGGGAAATCGGCAGGCTGCGGGATGTGGTGTTGCCATTGCTCCAGCCGGTCCTTGACGACCTGCGGATGGCTCGTGGCCACATCCCGCCAGAACGGGCTGTCGCGGCGTTCGCTGACGTAGTGCAGCCGGATGAAATCGCGAAAGTCGTCGACCTGCCGCCCGGTGGCCGCGTTATAGCGGTCACGCCCGTCCGGCAAGCCCATCCACTCCGCCAGCATCATCATCTGCACAATGGTCCCGTGGATCGAAGTTGCCTCCAGTGGCTCCAGAAAACTCGACGACAGCCCCACGGCGATGCAATTGCCGATCCAGGCGTCCTTCTGGCGCCCGGCGTCGATCTTGATGTCGTTGCGGGGATGGATTTCATAGCCCAGCACCGCTTCGATCTCGGCCTTGGCCTGATCCGGCGTGCAATGGGCGTCGGAATAGACATAGCCCGCACCGTAGCGGCCCTGCGTCGGGATCCACCACAGCCACCCCGCCTTCTGCGCCCAAGCCAGCGTACAGGGAGCAATCTCTTCACCGTCCTTCAGATCCACCCAGAAAGGCATTGCCCGGTTGACCGGCAGCACGTCGCGGTAGCTGAGCCACTGCGCCCCCAACGCGCCGATCAGCCGCCGCCGGAACCCGGTGCAATCAAGGAAAAGATCGCCCTCCACCCGCTGCCCGCTTTCCAGTGTCAGCGCCGCGATCCCGCCCTCGCCGGTCTCAACCCCTTGAACCTGATCATCAATCAGCGTGATGCCCTGCGCCTTCTTGCGCAACCACGCCCCCACCATCGCCTGATCGAAGTGAAAGGCATAGTGAAACGGCCCCGCCGGCAGCGTCCTGCCATCCCTGATCGCCATCGGCGCCTTTTGGCCATTCAGCAAGTGCTGAAAGAGATGCGCCTCCCCTACCGACCGACCGGCAGCCACGGCATAAAGATCGAGCTCCGCCCCGCCCGCCACCATCTGCGGCGTGTCGATTGGGCCATCATAGGAATGGCCCAGCCGCCGCCAGTCGCGATGCCGGATGCCGTATTTGATCGTCGCCCCGGTCTCGCGCAGAAACTCCGCCTCATCCAGCTTGAAATGCCGCAGCATTTGCCGGAACACCGCGGTCGAGCCCTCACCGACCCCGATCACCCCGATCTTGGAGGACTCGATGACCGTGACCTTGCTGCCCCAGCCCTTGCGGGCCGCCACATCCGACAGCATCATCGCCGCCAGCCAGCCCGCCGTGCCGCCTCCAACGATGACGATGTGCCTGGGTCCCATGCGACCGCTCCGATCTCGCTAAGGAACCACATCATTGGTCCCCAAATATCCCACAGGGGGGTCAGGAGGGATGTGAAATCCCCCCGGCCTCTCAACCCGCCTTGCGCTTGCCGACCCGCGCCCATTCCGGCACCCAGGTGCCATGCGCTTCCAGCAAGTCATGGGTCAGATCCCAGATCTGCTGCAGGTCCAGTTCCGCGCCGGTATGGGGGTCCAGCATTGCGGCGTGGTAGATATGCTCGGGGTTCTCGGTCAACAGCGCCTGCACAGTCAGGTCCTGCACGTTGATATTGGTCCGCATCAGCGCGACCAGTTGCGGCGGGATATCGCGCACCACCGTGGGTTGCAGGCCCATGTGATCGACCAGCGTCGGGACCTCCACGGCGCAACCCTCGGGCAGCTGCGGGATGTAACCCCTGTTGCCATGGTTGCCATAGATCACGCTTGGTTCGCCAGTCACCACGGAATTGACGATCTGGCTTGCGTATTCGTGGCTTTCCTTGACCTCGATGGTGTTGGCGGTTTTCAACGTCTCCGCCTCTTTCTTCCACCGCGCGATCTGCTCGATGCAACGCACCGGGTATTCATCCAGCGGAATGCCGAATTTCTCGATCAGGTCGGGCCGGTCGCGCTTGATGAACCATGGCGTGTATTCGGCGAAATGTTCCGAGCTTTCGGTCACGAAATAGCCCAGCCGCATCAGCATCTCGTAGCGCACCTTGTTGGGGCAACGCGGGTTCCAGGACGAGGGCTTGGGATAACGCCCCTCGCGGTAGCCTTGCTTCAACGCAGGGTACAGGTCCTTGTAGGATCCGTCGGGCTGGCGATGCTCGAACGTCATGTAGAACGCCATGTGGTTGATGCCGCCGGCGCGGTAGCGAATGTCCTCGACCGGAATATCCAGATCGCGCGCCAGCTCCATCGCCGTGCCCTGCACCGAATGGCAAAGGCCCACCTGTTTGATTTTCGGATATTTTGCGGCAATCGACCAGGTGTTTATCGCCATCGGATTGACATATTGCAACATTATGGCGTTCGGGGCCACCGCCATCATGTCTTCGCAGATGCTCCACAGCACCGGCACTGTCCGGATGCCGCGCATGATGCCGCCGATGCCCAACGTGTCGGCAATGGTTTGGCGCAGACCGAATTTCTTGGGCACTTCGAAATCGGTGATCGTGCAGGGATCGTAGCCCCCGACCTGAAAACAGCAGACCACGAAGTCGCAACCTTCGAGCGCGCGGCGCTGGTTGGTATAGGTCTTGACCGTGGCCGTGCCGCCCAGGGTCTGCGCCAGCTTGCCGACGATGATCTCGCTTTCACCCAACCGTTCGAGGTTGATGTCCATCAGGCGAATCTCGGCGGCAGCGAGGGCGGGGCGGCTCAGGATATCGCCCGCGATATTTTTGGTAAAAACGGCAGAGCCCGCGCCGATGAAGGTGATGACGGGTTTGGACATGATATTTCCTCAGGTTGCGATTTCAAAGGCGGCGCGCACAAGGCGCCGGGTATAGTCGGTCGATGGGTTTTCCAGCACTTGCTCGACTGGCCCCTGCTCGACGATCTTGCCGTCCTGCATGACGATCACACGGTGGCACAGCGCCCGCACCACCTTCAGGTCATGGCTGATGAAGAGATAGCTCAGGCCCTTGTCACGCTGTAATTGGCGCAACAACTCGATGATCTGCGCCTGCACTGACAGGTCCAGCGCCGAGGTCGGCTCGTCAAGCAGGATAAACTCCGGCTCCAGTGCCACGGCACGGGCAATCGCCAGCCGCTGACGCTGTCCGCCGGAAAACTCATGCGGGAAACGCGACAGGATGGTGTCGGGCAGACCGGCATCGCGCAGCGCTTGCTTGACGCGGGCAATCCGGTCGGCACCGTTCTTGCCGATGCCGTTGACGATCAGCCCCTCTTCGATGATCTGCCGCACCGACATGCGCGGATTGAGGCTGGCGAACGGGTCCTGGAACACCACCTGCATCCGGGCGCGGTAAGGCTTCATCTCGGCCCGGC
>JANXPK010000195.1 GCA_025357355.1 Rhodobacterales bacterium | reverse complement strand
CACCGCGCCACCGTCCATTGGGAAGACCTGGAAGACCTCGCTGCCGCCCATCCCCATGTCGATGTCGTACCCGACCGCTTCGTGATCGACGGCAACCGCTTCACCGCAGGTGGTGCCGCCCCGGCCGCCGACCTGATGCTGCACCTGATCCGCGCCCGTCATGGTGCGGCCGTTGCCCTGCAGGTCGCGGCAAGCTTCATCACCACGGCCCGTGAAGCCTCCGAGCCGCAGATCACCCCGACCCAGCCCGATCCGCGTCTTGATCCCCGCGTTGCCCAGACCATCGCGCGGATGGAGGCGCAGCTTGATGCGCCTATGCCCATGTCTCGACTGGCCGCCGAGATCGGTCTGTCGCCCCGCCGCCTTGAAACCCTGTTCCGTCTGAATGTCGGCATGACCCCGGCAGCCTATGCCCAGAACCTGCGCCTCGCCGCCGCCCGCCGCATGATCACCGACACCCGTCACGCTCTTGCCGAAGTGGCACTGCGCACCGGCTTTTCCTCGCCCTCAGCCCTCAGCCGCGCCTTCCGCCGCAGATATGGCATCGCCCCCAGCAGCCTGCGCGGCGCTGGTTTAGTCGCTTGACGCGGCCAAACCCCAGCGATTCGCAGGCTCTTGGTTAACGCAATTCGGAGGCCGAAAATCTTGGTGAGCGTGTAGAGGGATTGTAGAGGGAATGTAGGTGGTTTGTAGGTCGTTCATCTTCCGTTAATCAGGCCAATTAACGCGGCGTTCTCAAGGGCTTGCTAGACCTGCCGCGATCGGATCATCCCCAGGATGTCATAGACCTGATCGATGATCGGCCGCGCCACCGCATCCGCCCGCACCGCCCCTTCGCCCAAGATACGGTCGATCTCCGCGGGGTCCTGCATCAGGCGGCTCATTTCGGTGGTGATGGGCTCCAGTTTGGCTACCGCAAGGTCCGCCAGCGCCGGCTTGAACGTGCCAAACTGGGCGCCACCGAAGTCCCGGATCACCTGAGCTGGTGTGTGGCCCGCCAAAGCCGCATAGATGTTGACCAGATTGCGCGCCTCGGGCCGGCCTTTCAGACCCTCGACCGAATCCGGCAGCGGCTCCGGATCGGTCTTGGCCCTGCGGATCTTCTTGGCGATGGTGTCGGCATCGTCGGTCAGATTGATCCGGCTCTGGTCGGACGGGTCCGATTTCGACATCTTCACCGTGCCGTCACGCAAGCTCATCACCCGCGTCGCCGCCCCTTCGATCACCGGCTCAACCACCGGAAAGAAATCAACTTTATAGTCATTGTTGAACTTGATCGCGATGTCGCGGCACAGTTCCAGATGCTGCTTTTGATCCTCCCCAACCGGGACATGCGTGGCCTTGTAGGCCATGATGTCTGCCGCCATCAGCGAGGGGTAAGCGAACAGACCAAGCGAGACGTTTTCGCTGTTCTTGCCCGCCTTGTCCTTGAACTGCGTCATCCGACTCATCCAGCCCATGCGCGCTACACAGTTGAAAATCCAGGCCAATTCCACATGGGCGCTGACCTGGCTCTGGTTGAACAGGATCGACCGCGCTGGATCGATCCCCGCCGCGATAAAGCCCGCCGCCGCCTCGCGCGTCTGTTGGCGCAACCGGACAGGGTCCTGAAAGACCGTGATTGCATGCATGTCGACCAGGCAGTAAATGGTTTCAATGCCTTCGTCCTGCTTTTCGACAAAGCGTTTCAGGGCGCCAAGATAGTTGCCAAGGGTCAAACCGCCGGACGGTTGAATTCCTGAAAAGATGCGGGTCGGAAAGGTCTGAGGCGTTTGGACCGGCTCGGACATCGGGGTCTCCCTGTGGAAAAGGTTGCGTCCTGCTCCTAACGCTGGCATGCGGGGGCGTCAATCAATGCAGGCTGGAAATGGACGACCGAAACGCCCCGCCGCTGAACCCGCTGCCACCCGTTGTGTGGCTGCTGGCCCTCCCGATGATCGCCATCGAGGCCGCAGTGAACGCCGGTTCCAGCGGCTTTGTCGGTGGGGCCAGTGCCATCGGTTGGCGGGTCCAGATGCAGCAACTGCTTGGGTTTGCACCGGATTATCTGCGTCAGATGCTCTCGCTGCACCAATTTCCACCGGACCTTATTTGGCGTCTGGTCAGCTATCCCTTCGTCCATGTCGATGTGACCCAGGCCATGTTCGTCGTGGTGATCCTGCTGGCGCTCGGCAAATATGTGGGCGAGGTCTACCGCTGGTGGGCCGTGCTGGTGACCTATTTTGCCGCCGCCTTTGCCGGTGCCTTGGCCTATACAGCCGTACCATTGACCCATGCCGGTTTGATCGGCGGCTATCCCGCCAACTACGGCCTGATCGGCGCCTATTCGTTCCTGTCGTGGGTGCAACTGGCCGGAACCGACGTCAACCGTGCCCGCGCGTTCCGGCTGATAGGGTTTCTTTTAGGATTTCAGGTGATTCTGGCCGTGGGCGGAATTGCCTTTTATGGGGTTGACCGTGGGACGACGTGGGACTGGGTTGCCGATATTGCCGGGTTCGTTACGGGCTTTGCCCTGGCCTTCGTCGTCAGCCCCGGCGGTTGGGGCCGCGTGCTGGCCAAGCTGCGTGCCCGGTGATCAACGTTTGAACAGCGTTTGTGGCAGACTAGGACTGATCCTGCGTCACCGGCAAGTCGCGCCTTGCGCGGCGAAGCGACGCAAACTCGGCCAACCTGAATGCCCCGATCACCGTGCCGACGCCAAAATAGCTTGCGATTCCAATGGCAACCAGAATCAACAACGCCAGATAGCGCCAGAGATGTGCCGCCAGCATTGGCGCCAGAACCAGCGCGGCCAGCCATAAGACCGCCCCCATCATCAGCGAAGCCAGCAGGATACGTGGGAATCGCTGTCGAAAACGGTCGTCGAGGGCCGCTTCGCTTCCCATGATCCGCGAGCCGCGCCACAATTGCCAGACCATCACCCAACCCGCCAGCGTCGTGGCCCAGGCCGCAGCCGCGTAGCCAAGCCAGGGCATCAGCCCGACAGCGATCAACGCATTGATAATCATCGATAAAATTGCGTAGATAAACGGGCTGCGGCTGTCTTCGCGGGCGTAGAACAGCGGCTGAAGGACCTTGTGCAGCACGAAAGCCGGCAGTCCCAGGCCATAGATCGCGAGCACAATTGCCGTGGCATGGGTATCTCTCGGGGTAAAAGCCCCGCGTTGGTACAGTACGGCGCACAGGGGCTCAGCGATCACGACCAGCGCGACAGCAGCTGGCAAGGTCATCGCCAGTGCAAACTCTGCCCCGCGGTTCAGCGAAGCGCGCCCCCCGTCTTTGTCCTTGGCTCGCAACCGCCGCGACAAGTCTGGGAGCAAGACCGTGCCAATAGCGATGCCAACCACCCCTAGCGGCAATTGGTACAGACGGTCGGCATAGGTCAGCCAGGCGACGGCACCCTCGGTGAAACTGGCGACCTGACGACCGACCAACAGGTTGATCTGCACTACCCCGCCCGCCAGCACCGCCGGCCCCCCGATCAATGCCAGCCGCTTGAGGTCGGCGGTCCAGCGCGGCAAGCCCAATCGGAATGAGTAGCCGACCCGATGCGCCGACCACCAGGTGAACGCCAACTGCGCCACCCCGGTCACAGGAACAGTCCACGACAGCGTCAGCCCCATGTCCCAGCCCAGCCATGCCGCCAGCCACATTGCCGCGATGAACATCAGGTTCATCAGTACGGGAACAAAGGACGCCTCGGAAAAGTGGCCGTGTGTGGTCAGAACACCCGACAGCAAAGCTACCAACGATATGAAAAGAATATAGGAAAACGAAATCCGGCCAAACTCCACTGCCAGATCGAAACGTGGATCTCCGACAAAGCCCGACGCCATGGCGTAGACAAGCCACGGCATTGCAGCGGTGCCGACGACGGTAAAGGCCAGCAGGACCGTGCTAAGCCCGTTCCACGCATCGCGGGCAAAACCGGATGCATCCTCGCCGCCTTCCAACTTCTTGGCGAACATCGGCACGAAGGCCATGTTGAAGGCGCCCTCGGCAAAAAAACGGCGGAACATGTTGGGCAGCGAAAACGCCACAAGGAACGCCTCGGCCACCGGGCCGGTCCCCAGATAGGCCGCCATCATCACATCGCGGGCGAAACCTGCGCCCCGTGACAAGAGCGTCCAACCCCCGACGGTCAGGATGTTGCGGATCAGGCTTTGCGGTTTCATGCTATCCTTCAGCGCGCAGCGCCCCTTCGGCAATAGCCTGCCTCAGCTTCTTGTCCAGACTTTCCTGCCGATGTTTGGCATGAAGTTTCAGCCCGAACATGTCCTTGACATAGAAGGCATCCACCACCTGCGCCCCATAGGTCGCAATCACCGCCGAAGCAATATAGATGTTGTTGGCCGCCAGTGTTCGGGTCAGATCGAACAAAAGGCCGGGCCGGTCGCGGGTGTCCACCTCGATGATGGTGTAGATTTCCGAGCCTTCATTGTCGAACGTGACATGGGTTGGAAAACGGAACTCACGGTCGCGCTTCTTGACCTTGTCGCGGTCGGCCAGGGCAGTGCGGGGCAGTACCTCGCCCTTCAAGGTCTTGTCGATCATGCCGCGCAAACGGGGCAATCTTTCGACGTCATAGGGATGACCCTCCGCGTCCTGCACCCAGAATACCGCCGTGGCGTAGCCGTCCTTGGAAGTGTAGGTCCGCGCATCTACCACATTGGCCCCGACCAAAGCCAAAGCCCCGGCCAGCCGCGAAAAAATCCCCGGATGGTCGGACAAAGCAAAACTGGCGCGGGTCGCGTCCCGCTGCGGCTCCGGTGTCAGATTGATGCGAATCTCGTCATCTTTCAGCCCATGCAACAGCCGGGCAAAGGTCTCTTGGGTGTCGGTGTTCAGGCCCTGCCAATAGGGATCGTAGTGCCGCGCGGTTTCGCGAGTGACTTCCTTGGCGGGCCAGTCTGACAGCCGCCCTTGTAACGCGGCACGACTATCTTCTACTGCCCGCTCGCGGCTGACAGTCTCCAGCCCACCCTCCAGCGCATCTGCCGTTTGCCGGTAAAGTTGCCGCAACAGCATGGCCTTCCAATTGTTCCAGGTACCAGGCCCCACCCCCCGAATGTCGCAGACCGTCAGAACCGTCAATAAATCCAGCCGCTTTCGGGTTTCGACCGCCTTTGCAAAGTCCCGCACAGTCCGGGGGTCGCCGACGTCACGCTTCTGTGCCATGTCTGACATCAACAGGTGATACCGAACCAGCCATTCTACCGTCTCGGTCTCTTCAGCCGTCAGGCCAAGGCGAGGGCATATCCGCCGGGCAATCTGCGCGCCGATGATGGAATGGTCTTCAGGCCGTCCCTTGCCGATGTCGTGCAGAAGCAACGCCACATAAATTACCTTGCGGTTCACCCCGGCTTTCAGGATGCCGGATACCACCGGCAATTCCTCGACCAACTCGCCGCGCTCGATCTGAGCAAGGACCGAAATGCACTGGATGATATGTTCGTCCACCGTGTAGTGGTGGTAGACGTTGAACTGCATCATCGCGACGATGTTCTCGAATTCAGGGATGAAAGCTGCCAGAACTCCAAGTTCGTTCATCCGCCGCAGGGCCCGTTCCGGGTTGCCGTGTTTCAAGAACAAGTCAAGGAAAACCCGCACGGCCTCAGGATCGTCGCGGAGGCGGTCGTCGATCAGGTGAAGGTTCGCGGCGATCAGGCGCATGACATTGGGGTGCAAGAGATAGCCCGTGCGCAAGGCTTCTTCGAAAACGGCCAGCAGGTTCAATGGTATCGCCAGGAATTTGACCGGATCCGCAACATCGATTCTGCTCTGAACCAGCTTGAAGCCCGACTTTACTTTACGACGGTTGAAGAATCCGGCCAATCGTGCTTCCGGCTTCGCGTGGCGCGCTTCCAGCTCTGTCAGGAAGACCCGAGTCAGTTCTCCAACCCGGGTTGCATGGCGGAAATAGTCCTGCATGAACTGCTCGACTGCTCGACGCCCCGCAGTATCGAAGTAGCCCATCCGGGCGGCTACCTCGACCTGCAGGTCAAAGGTCAGCTGATCGGTGGCGCGGCCGGTGATGTAATGCATGTGGCAGCGCGCGGCCCACAAGAAGTTCTCGGCGCGACGGAAGATCCCGTATTCTTCGGCCGTCAAAAGGCCAGCCGCCACCAGCCCCTCAGACGAAGCGACCCGGTGCAGGTACTTGCCGATCCAATACAGGGTTTGCAGGTCGCGCAGCCCGCCCTTGGCCTCTTTCACATTCGGTTCAAGCACATAACGTTGACCGCCCTGACGCTTGTGACGTTCTGTACGCTCGGCCAGCTTGGCTTCGATGAATTCACGACCGGTGTTGCGAAAGAGTTCGGACCACAATCTGTCACCAAGCTCCTGTGCCAGCGACAAGTCACCCGCAATGTAGCGATGTTCAAGCAGGGCAGTGCGGATCGTGATGTCATCGCGGCCTAGGCGGATGCAATCCTTGACCGTCCGGCTCGAATGTCCGACTTTCAATTTCAGGTCCCATAGCACGTAAAGCATGCTTTCGATGACCTTTTCCGCCCAGGGTGTGATCTTCCAAGGGAACAGGAACAAGAGGTCGACGTCCGAATGCGGTGCCATTTCCGCGCGACCGAATCCGCCGACGCCAAGGACGGCGATTCGTTCACTTTCGGTCGGGTTGGGCAAGGGATGCAGCTTTTGGGCAATGAAGAATGCGGTTCGTACAAGGCAATCGGTCAAATCTGCCTGAGCGCGGATTTGTTCGAGGGCGTTCAACGGCCCGGCCCTGAACTTGCGTTCGAGGTCTTGGTTCGCCGTCGTCTTGGCGTCAAAGAGGATGCGCGCCGCCGTTGATCGGGCGGCGCGCGCATCTGACTGGCCTGAGATGGCGGCGATGATCCTGTCGTTCAGGTTACGCTGGTCGATCAGGGTCGTTTCGTGGTGTTGCACTGACTCACCCTCCAAATCCACGTTCCGGTGGGTGACAGCGCAGGCTTGGACCCACGTGTCGTCAGAATCCCGCGCCGTCAAAACTGGTCGGGGCAGGGTCAACGATGACCACTTGGCTGTTTTGAATTTGCGCCACCGCGAGGCCGCGATCAGCAGTGCCATCGCTGCGCAGCCGGAAAATGCCTCCGACTCCGACGAAACCCGCCGCCTGGGTGAGCGATGCTGCGTTCAGCGACCCGGTGCCGCCTTGCTTTACGATCGCCCCGATCGCCGCGATCCCGTCGTAGGCGAACCCCGCATAGATCGGCGCTGGTGCGGCATAGGCCGCCTGATACCGGGTCTGGAACTGTTGGTTCGTCGCAGGATCGGGAAGAGCAAACCATGCTCCCTGTACACCGGGAAGCGCCAAGGTCGCCGCCGGAATGTCCCAACGGGACAGGCCGATGAATTGAGTCCCGGGCGCCGTCAGCCCGTTTTCCATGAGCAGTTGGCTCAGGAGCGGCAAAGCGCCCGAATTGTCAGCGGTCAGAAACAGGGCCTGTGCATTGCTGGCTTTGGCCGACGCGGCAATACCATGCACGGCCTGGACAACGCCATTTTGCGAATATTCATAGGTTTCGATCCCCGCGACCGTTCCTCCTGTGGCAATCACTGCGCTTTGAATCGCCGCCATCCCGATCTGCCCGGCAGCATCGGGATCGTGAACGATCATGATGCGGGTCAGTCCCTTGCTTACCGCGTAACTTGCGAGCCTGCGTGCTGTGGAGCCAAAGGTTTGCCCAAGGATGAAGACATTGCGGCCTGCAACATCGGGGTTATTGGAGAAGCTGAGAACATCGATGCCGCGCGAGGCAACTGCAGCGCCAGCGGCGTTGGCCTCCTGTGCAAAGAACGGCCCGAGGATGACCTTGGCGCCATCATTCACAGCCTTGTTTGCCATCGAACTTGCCTGATCAGGCAAGCCCTGGGTGTTGTAGACCCGCAAGTCGATCTTGACTCCGCCCAAATCCGAAATCGCCAGCCGCGCAGCATTCTCAAGACTTTGCGCGATGAAGTTGTCATTCGTGTCGGTGGACCCGCCGGGCACCAGCAAAGCCACTGGAACCGGAGCCCCATTATAAGTCGAAGAACCGCTCGCAGCCGTATTGGTTCCGGGTTGGCAAGCCGCAAGCCCAAAGCTCGCCACGACTAAGGCCAACTGGGTGATGCGTGGAAGGAGGCGGGACAAAACAGGAAACATCAGATACTCCCTACGAAACCGGATTGGCGGATCATGCCGACTCTAGGCATAACCACCCGGGAAGTAAACTTTGCAGGAGATCCCGCAACATGGCCAAGGGCACAGCCCCTCCGGAAGGGACGCGAATCGTTGCTGGCCTACATCTGGTGTCCACCCCGATCGGTGCTGCGCGCGATATCACTCTGCGTGCTTTGGATATTTTGGCTGCAGCCGACATTCTGGCCGCCGAGGACACCAGAACTTTGCGCCATCTGATGGAAATTCACGGCATCCCGGTCGCTGGCCGGGCCATGGTGGCTTACCACGACCACAATGGCACCGCCGTGCGGCCGCGGCTGATTGCGGCCTTGAAGGAGGGCAAGTCAGTGGCCTATGCCTCAGACGCCGGCACGCCGCTCGTCGCCGATCCTGGCTTTCAGCTGTCGCGGGCGGCCATCGAAGAGGGGCTGATGGTGCTTGCGGCGCCCGGAGCGTCAGCAGTCCTTTGTGCGCTGAGTGTTTCGGGTATTCCTTCGGACCGGTTCACCTTCATGGGGTTTCTGCCCAACAAGTCTGCAGCCC
>JANXPK010000415.1 GCA_025357355.1 Rhodobacterales bacterium | reverse complement strand
CTCCATGGTGTGCGGCAGGCATCGGGGCGCAGCAGATCGTCCTGAACGAATGGGCGATATCGACCGGCGGCCACGCCCGTACCGGTCTGGAAGACAACGTCCGGCTGGACAAGTCGACGCTCGCCCCTTCGAACGCCGCATTGGTGCAACGCGCTGTCGCTCTGTGCAAGAAATACGACCGCCCCGTTGCGACCTCGGCGCAGGCCCGCGCTATCCTGGGCCTGCGCCAGCCCACCTGACCGACACCGCCCGAGGATTCCTGCTTTGGACTTGCCCCGCCTCTCACGATCCGCCCCAGCCCCGCGCGCTGGCATCGTGCATCTGGGCCTTGGCGCCTTCTTCCGCGCCCATGGTGCGCTTCATGTGGCCGAGGCGATGGCGGCCTCTGGTGGCGACTGGGGCATCCTTGGCGCCAGCCTGCAAAGCCCGCGCATTCGTGACGCGATAGCACCGCAGGGCTATGCCTATACCGCAGTCGAGGCGGGGCCCTCGGGTGACCGCGCCCGGATTGTCGAGGTCATCAATATCGTGCTGGTCGCCCCCGAAGACCCGCAGGCCCTGATTGATGCGATGGCCAACCCCGCCATCCGCATCGTCACCCTGACCGTCACCGAAAAAGGCTATTGCCACAATCCCGCGACCGGGGCGCTGAACCTTGGCCATCCCGATATCTGCCACGACCTCTCCAACTCGCTGCCACGCAGCGCGCCGGGCTTCCTGGTCCGCGCCCTTGCCGTCCGCCGGGCCCAGGGATTGCGCCCCTTCACCGTGCTCAGTTGCGATAACCTGCCCCATAACGGTGCCGTCGCGCGCGGCGTCGTGCTGGACCTTGCCCGCGCCCTTGATCCCGCCCTTGCCGGCTGGATCGGGGCCGAGGGGCGTTTCCCGTCCACCATGGTTGACCGCATCGTCCCCGCCACCCAACCCGCCGACCTTGCCCGCGCCAGCCATCTGACCAGCTTTTACGACGCAGCCCCCGTGATCCATGAACCCTTCCGGCAGTGGGTCATCGAGGATGATTTCGTCGATAACGCCCGCCCCGACTTTGCCGCCGCCGGTGCCCAGATGGTCCACGAGGTGGCGCCCTTTGAACTGATGAAACTGCGCATGCTGAACGGCACCCATTCCGCGCTCGCCTATCTCGGCTACCTCGCCGGGCATGAGACGATTGCAGAAACCGTCGCCGACCCGGTCTTTGCAGGCTTCGTGCAGCGGCTGTGGACACAAGAGATTATCCCCACCCTGACGCCGCCCCCCGCAACCGATCTGACTGCCTACGCCACCACTCTGCTCGTCCGCTACCAGAACCCGGCGATCCGTCATCGCACCTGGCAGATCGCGATGGATGGCAGCCAGAAATTGCCACAGCGCATTCTTGCCACCCTTGCGGCCGGTCGGCCCAGCCCTGGCCTCTGCCTCGCCGTCGCCGCCTGGATGCGCTATGTTGGCGGCACCGATGAACACGGCCAGCCCATCGACGTTCGCGACCCAATTGCGACCGACCTGCGCCGCCTGTGCGATGCTGCACCGACCGCCGCCGACCGCGTTGCCGCCTTACTTTCGCTGCGCAGCATTTTTGCGCCCGACATTGCTGCACGACTTGCTGCTCCGGTCACCGCCGCCTACACAAGCCTTGCCACCATCGGCGCCCGCGCCGCCGTTCAGGAGACCCTTCATGATTGAAAGCTGGCGCTGGTTCGGCCCCTTCGACAAGATCACCCTGCCAGAGATTGCCCAGACCGGGGCCACGGGCATCGTCCACGCCCTGCACGAGGTGCCCTATGGCGAGGTTTGGCCGCACGATGCCATCGCTGCCCGCAAGGCCCAGATCGAGGCGGCCGGTTTTGACTGGGTCGTGGTCGAAAGCCTGCCGATCCATGAGGCGATCAAGCGCGGCGACGGCGACCTGACCGCGCTTTTTGCCAACTACCGGCAATCCATGGCAAATCTGGCCGATAACGGCATCCGTACCATCTGCTACAACTTCATGCCGCTCCTTGATTGGGCCCGCACCGACCTGCACGCGCCCGTTGCCCGTGGCGGCACCTGCCTGCGATTTTCGGCGCCAAAGATGGCCGCCTTTGAAATCCACATGCTTGGTCGCGAAGGGGCCGAAGCGGACTATCTCGAAGAGGTCCGCGCCGCTGCTGCCCTCTGGTTTCAGCACTCCACCGAAGCCGACCGTGACGCCCTTCTGCACGCCATCATGTCCGGCCTGCCCGGCGCTTTTGACCGCTACGACATCGCCGGTTTGCGCAGCGCGCTGCACGCCTACCGCGATATCGACCGCACTTCGCTGCGCAGCAATTTCCAGCGCTTTCTGCAAGAAATCATCCCTGCGGCTGAAGATTTGGGCATGGCTTTCTGCGTTCACCCCGACGACCCGCCCCGCGATCTCTTGGGCCTGCCGCGTATCGTGTCGAACGCCGACGACGTCGCCTGGGTGCTGCAAGCTGAGGTCAGCCCTGCCAATGGCCTGACCCTGTGCTCGGGCTCGCTGGGTTCCAATCCCGCCAATGACGTCCCCGCCATCGCCCGCCGCTTTGCCAAGCGCATCCGCTTTGCCCATCTGCG
>JANXPK010000404.1 GCA_025357355.1 Rhodobacterales bacterium | reverse complement strand
CGGATCGGTGTGGTCGAAGTTCAGCACGATGCCAAGGTTCTTCTGCCCCATGCCGCGCAGCCGTTGCAGCGCCGCGCCATGGGCAAGCGGGACATGATGCATCGCGCGGGCAACCGCGCCATCCTCGGCCCGCACCACATTGCCGGGGGTGGCGGCAAAGGTGTCCCAATCGCAGGGCCCGCAGCCGCCGAACCTGGCGCCTTCGATCTGGTAAGCCGCCGTTGCCGCGCCAAACAGGAAGCCCTCGGGGAAATCGAAACGGGAAAGGGTCATGGTGTGATCCTCAGGGCGCAAGGGCAGGGCCGGTCGATTGGCCCAGAATGAGTTCGGCTTCCAGCAGGCGGTGCTGCGGCGGGCTGTCGGGCTGGGCGATCACGCTGAGCAGCATTTCGGCCGAAAGCCGCCCCGCTTCCCGCACGGACGACCTTGTAGCGGTGAAAATCGGCACATCCTCGCCATTGCGCAGATAGCTCAGATCGTCGTCAAAGATGATGACCGACACGTCGCGGCCCATCCGTAACCCGCGCCCCTCGATCGCCCGGCGCACCCCCATGCCTTGCAACATCGAGGCGCACAGGAATGCGGTGGCAGGCTCTGGCAGGCTGAGCGCGTGTTCGGCGGCGCGGTGGCCGTTGATCTCGGTCATCTCGGAGGACGACAGCAGCGCCGGGTCCACCGCGACGGCCTTGGTGTCCATGGCATCGCTGTAACCGATGCGGCGGCGAACGGCGAAATCCATGTGTTCCAGACCGTTGACCAGCGCGATGCGGCGATGGCCGAGGTCCAGCAGGAACTCGGTCGCGCGTTGAAAGGCGCGGCGGTTGTTGACATCGACCCAGTTGTAATCCAGCTCCGCCCCGCTGGCCCGCCCATGCACCACGAAGGGCAGGCCGATGTCCTTGAGCACGCGGATGCGCGGGTCATTGGTCTTGGGGGCGTGCACGATCACCCCATCGACGGTGCCGCGCGACATCAGGTCCCGGTAGGCGGCCTCTTCCGCCTCGTCCGCGACAATCGACAGGATCATGTCATAGCCGTTGCGCGAATAGACATCGCCCGCCCCGGCGATGAAATCCGCGAAGATCGGGTTCATGATCTCGCTGCGGGTGTTGAGCGGGATGACATGGCCCACCGCCAGCGCCCGGCCGGTGGCAAGGCGGATCGCGCGGGCATTGGGGCGGTAGTTGTGCCGCTTGGCCGCCGCCACCACCCGTTCGCGCGTCGCCTCATTGACCTCAGGATAGCCGTTCAGCGCGCGGCTGACGGTTGTCGGTGACAATCCGAGTTTTGATGCCAGTTCCTTGAGGTTCATCTGCGCGCGGCCAAAACGGTTTTCCATGGGTTGCGGGCACAGTAGTTTGAGATTTGGTCAAGGTCAAAGCATTGCGAAGCCTCCGTAAACGTTTCAGGTGGATGATTTGCCATCCAGCAAGTGCTATTTCTCGGCGATAAACCCGGTCAAAGCACTTTGGCCCCCCTTGCGACCGCTATTTCAAAACGCTTTGAGGCGCCCCAGCCGGCCGCAGAAGTGCGGCAAGAGCGGCCTGCAGGGCGGGCAGGGCTGGGTGATCGGGCGCGCGGGCGGGCAGGGCCAGCACCACAGCCTCACGACCCGCATCCGTGACGGGCGCCACCACCAGCGGCCTGCCATCCGGACTGACCCGTGGCGCAGGCTGGGTGTAGCTGAGCCCGATCCCCAACCCATTGGCCGCATAGGACAGCATCAACTCCAGCGAGGCGCAGCGATGGCCGATCTGCGCCCTGAGGCCGGCCCGCGAAAACAGCGCCCGCATATGCGCCATGCTCAGGCCCTGATCAGTCAGCACCAGCACCTCGGC
>JANXPK010000398.1 GCA_025357355.1 Rhodobacterales bacterium | reverse complement strand
ACAGTTTACCGCGAAATCCGTCAGGCCTTGGTCGACATGGGCGAGATGTTTGGCCTTCTGGGCCAACCGGCAGAGATCGTCGATGCACCGGGTGCGCCGGCGTTGAAGGTGACGGCGGGCGAGGTGGTGTTCGACAACGTCGAGTTCGCTTACGAGCAGAACCGCGAGATTTTGAAAGGCGTGTCGATCCACGTCGGGCCGGGGCAGCGGATTGCGCTGGTCGGGCCGTCGGGCAGCGGCAAGTCAACGGTCGGGCGGCTGTTGTTCCGGTTCTATGACATCACCAAGGGTTCGATCCGCATTGACGGTCAGGACATCCGCCATGTGACGCAAACCAGCCTGCACCAGTCCATCGGGGTGGTGCCGCAAGACACCGTGCTGTTCAACGACACGATCTATTACAACATCGCATATGGCAACCCGGACGCCAGCCGCCAAGAGGTTGAGGCGGCGGCGCGGTCGGCGAAGATCCATGACTTCGTGATGAGTCTGCCTGACAAGTACGACAGCAAGGTCGGCGAGCGCGGGCTGAAGCTGTCTGGCGGCGAAAAGCAGCGGGTGGGCATTGCGCGCACGCTTTTGAAGAACCCGCGCATCCTGATTCTGGACGAGGCGACTTCTGCGCTGGACACCCAGACCGAACGCGACATTCAGGACAGTCTGTTAGAGGTCGAAAAGGGCCGCTCGGTCATCATGATCGCGCACCGCCTGTCCACCATCGCCGATGCCGACCAGATCATCGTGCTGGAGGCGGGTGAGGTGCGTGAACGCGGAACCCATGAAGAATTGCTGGCGCTGAACGGGCGCTATACCGCGATGTGGGAGCGGCAATCGGCGGATGAAACCGAGGTCTCGCCACCGCTCGATTTTTCAAAGGCCGAAGAGGCCAAGCGGAAATTGTTCAGTGCGCGCAACCCCGATGGCGGTTGGAACAACTACATGCCAACCACGCAGGGCTGAACGCCCGTAGGGTTCAGATGCGGGCCTTGAGCAAGCTCCGGGGCAGGCGGCAGGCGACGGTATAGGCCGGATCGTAGACATTGCCGATATCGTAGCGCACGGCCTGTCCCATCAGGTGGCTGGCGGCCTCTATCCCCAAGCCGAAGTCCTGCGCCAGCCAGCGGGCCATTTCGGTCGTCGCGTGTTGCAGCGCCTGATCCAGCGGACGGGCATTGCCGAGGGTGAAGATGTCGCGCTCGGTCTGACCGCGCGGCCAGCCGATGCTGCGCCGCTCGACAGTCAGGCGAAATGTGACCTGAAAGCAGGTCTCGATCCCGGTGCCGACAATCTCGCCGTCGCCTTGCACCGCATGACAGTCGCCGAGGAAGAACAGCGCACCCGGGGCCGAGACCGGAAACCAGACGGTGGTGCCGGGGCCGGCACGGCGGTAATCCATGTTGCCGCCGTGTTCGGCGGAGGTCGCGGTCGAGATGGCCTGACCGCCGCTCGGGGCGACGCCGAAGCAACCGATCATTGGGGCCATGGGCAGGGTCAGGGCAAAGCCCGGCGGGGGGTCTTGCAGGGTGACGGTGCCCGCGTTGGCGTCGATGGCCCAGGTGGCACGTGTGCGCGGTGGCAGGGAAGCGACGAAACCGGGATCGACGACGTTTTCGGCCAGGGCCGCGCGGGTCCAGCCGGTGGCGCGGATCGGCTGCATCGCGAGGATCTCGACCTTCAGGCTGTCACCTGGCTCGGCCCCTTCCACGGAAATCGGGCCGTTCATCGGGTTGGGGCCGGATGTGACCTTCTGGCCGTGTTTGTCCCAGCCATTGGCGTCGATGGTTTCGGTAAAGATCGTGTCGCCGCTGTGGACAGTCAGCGCCGGGGGCAGGGTGCCCAGAACGTTGTGATACACCGTCGGAATGAAGTGATGTTGGGTCATGCGCCATTGCTATTGGGATTGGGCGCGGTCGGCAAGAGTTGAGGCACGGGCCGGGGCCAGCGTGGGCTGGGGCTTGTCCCCTTTGCGCAATCCCGTGTAAGACGGGGCAAAGACGAGGAGCCTACATGAGCACGCCCGACAGTTTTGTGGACGAAGTCACCGACGCCGTGCGTCGCGACCGCCTGTTTGCCGCGTTCCGCAAATACGGCTGGATCGGCGTGGTCGTGGTGGTGCTGATCGTGGGTGGAGCGGCGGTCAACGAGTGGCAAAAGGCCCGCGCTGCGTCGCGGGCGCAGGCGTTTGGCGATGCCGCATTGTCGGCCTTGGAAAAGACCGTGCCTGCCGACCGCATCACCGCCCTCGCGGCCCTTCCGGCGGACGCTGACCAAAAGGCGATCCAGTCGCTGCTGCTGGCAGCCAATCCGGCGGCGGACAAGGCGGGCAGTCTGGCCGCCCTTGACAAACTGGCAGCGGACAGCACCCAACCACAGGTCTACCGCGATCTGGCCGTGCTGCGCCGGGTGGCGATTGCCGGGGCGGATCAACCGCTTGCCGACCGCCGCACCGCCTTGCAAGGCGTCGCCGTTCCGGGCCGCCCGTTCCGCACGCTGGCCGAAGAGCAATTGGCGTACCTGTTGCTGGAAGAGGGCAAGAAGGATGAGGCGCTGAAGTCGCTCTTGTCACTGGTGCAGGATCAAGAGGCGCCCGCAGGCATGCGCCGCAGGCTTGGTCTGGTGATCGTCGCCCTTGGTGGCACCGTTCCCGCCCCGGCGACGCAAGCCGCCCCTGCCAGTAATGGCTGACCGGAACAGGGGAGAGTGATGGTGCCCAGACCGGTGACGCGCGCGGTGATTGGTCTGTTGCTGGCGACTGCGGCACTGGCCGCCTGCACGCCCGATGTGATCCTGCCGGGAACACGATTTCCTGTTCGCGCGCCGCTTGACGCCTCGGTCGCAGTCGAGGGTCAGCCGGCCCCGGTGCCGCCGCCTGACATGCCTGCGAACCAGACGCGTGCCATCGGCCTGCCTGCGATGGCCGCCAATGCCGACTGGACCCAGACCGGCGGCAACGCCCTGCATGATGCGCCGCATGGCCGCCTGTCTGCCACCCCGCAACTGATCTGGGCGACCAATATCGGCATCGGCAATTCGCGGCGCAACCGTATCACCGCAAGTCCGGTGGTTGCGGGAGGCGTTGTGTTTGCTATGGACGCGCTGGCCCATGTGTCGGCGGTTTCTCTGGCGGGGGCCATGCTGTGGCAAGCCGACCTGACGGCTCCCTTCGACCGCGGCGGCGACCAGTCGGGCGGTGGATTGGCCGCCGGTGCGGGCCAGGTCTTTGCCACGACGGGCTACGGCGAGGTCGTGGCGCTGGATGCGGCAACTGGCCGGGTAATCTGGCGGCAGCGGTTGGGCTCTCCGGCGGTCGGAGCGCCGACCGTGGCGGGCAATCGGGTTTATGCGATGAGTGCGGATGGCACTGGCTGGGCACTGAGTGCAGCCTCTGGCCGTGTCGCTTGGACACTGGACGCCGCACCGAATATGATGATCGCCAATACCGGCGCCTCGCCCGCTGTTTCGGGCGGCACGGTGATCTTTCCCTTTGCCGCCGGACTGATGATGGCGGCAAGTTCGGACAAAGGCGCCGGACTGTGGAACGCAGCCATCACCGGTGACCGGCTGGGACGGGCCTATGCCAATTCGGGCGACATCACAGGTGACCCGGTCGTCAAGGGCGGCGTG
>JANXPK010000387.1 GCA_025357355.1 Rhodobacterales bacterium | reverse complement strand
GCCAACAAGCTGATGAAGGGCTTCATCGGTTCGGCCAACATTGACACCAATTCAAGGCTCTGCATGGCCTCCGCGGTCGCGGGCCACCGCCGCGCCTTCGGCAGCGATACGGTGCCCGGCCTTTACGAGGACCTTGAACTTGCCGACCTTGTGGTGCTGACCGGCGCCAACCTCGCCTGGTGCCATCCGGTTCTTTATCAGCGCCTCGCCGCCGCCAAGGCCGCCCGGCCCGCGATGAAAGTGGTCGTGATCGACCCCCGCCGCACCGCCACCTGCGATCTGGCCGACCTGCACCTTGCCATTGCACCCGGCGCTGACGCCGTCCTGTTCAACGCGCTGTTGGTCGCCATTGCCGACCACGCCGCCAATCCCGCTTTCCTGCCCCATATCGCCGGCTATGCCGAAGCCGTCACCGCCGCCCGCGCCACCGATCCCGCCCTCACCGGGCTCGATCCTGCGACGCTCGCCCAGTTTTGCGCCCTGTGGACCACCACCGAAAAGGTCGTCACCGTCTATTCCCAAGGCATCAACCAATCCTCCACCGGCACCGACAAGGTGAACGCCATCCTGAACTGCCACCTTGCCACCGGCCGCATCGGCCGTCCCGGCATGGGGCCGTTTTCAGTGACCGGTCAGCCCAACGCCATGGGCGGGCGCGAGGTGGGGGGCCTGGCCAATATGCTGGCCTGTCACCTCGACATCGAAAGCCCGACCCACCGTGAAGCGGTTCAGACCTTCTGGACCAGCCCGACCATGGCCACGCAACCGGGCCTGAAGGCCGTAGACATGTTCCGCGCCGTGGCGGATGGCCGGATCAAGGCGATCTGGATCATTCACACCAATCCCGTCGTCTCGATGCCCGATGCCGACGCCGTCGCCGACGCCCTCAAGATCTGCCCCTTTGTCGTGGTGCAGGATGTGACAGCCACCACCGACACCGCCCGCCTGGCCCATGTCCTGCTGCCCGCCACAGCCTGGGGCGAGAAAGCGGGCACCGTCACCAATTCCGACCGCACGATCAGCCGTCAGCGCAAGATTTTGCCCGCCCCCGGACAGGCCCGCGACGATTGGCAAATCATGGCGGATGTGGCTGGCCGGATGGGCTGGGCCACGGCGTTCAACTGGCCGGATGCC
>JANXPK010000314.1 GCA_025357355.1 Rhodobacterales bacterium | reverse complement strand
ATCGCGCCCAAGACCGCCGACAATCACATTCAGAATCTGTACGCCAAGATCGGCGTCACCACACGCGCCGGTGCCGTCCTGTACGCGCTCGAGCGCGGTCTCGTCGAGGCGGCAGGCTGACCGCCGCGGGCTGGTCCGTGCCGGTGTCCACATGTGGACCCTATATTTTATGCATGTATATCATATAAATAGAAAATTTCATTAACCAGAATGAAAGGATTTGCGCCGCCCAACTCAAGGGAAGTCGCCCCGGTTCCAGCGCGGCATAGGGAATCCACCCCATGCCCGCATTGCAGGTCTGCAGCATCATGACCCTACCAACCCAAATGGAGGATCACATGACCGACCCGAAAATCACTACCGCCCGCGCTCTTCTGGATGCGCTGACCACCAAGGACTTTTCGGACTGGCAGGCGCTGATGGCGCCGGGCTTCACCTGTTCCTACCCCGGCATGCGCGGCGCCCATCCCAAAGAGGCCGCCGTCGCCTTCAACACGGTCTTTCCGGCGGCATTCCCCGATCTGGCCTTTACCGTCACGGCACAGGCGGTCAATGGCGATCTGGTCTATCTGTCGTGGACTGCAATCGGCACCCATCTTGGCCCGCTCACTGGCCCGGAAGGCACCTTGCCGCCGACCCGGCGCAAAGGTGCGGTGCAGGGGGTGTCGGTGGTGACGCTGAAAGACGGCATGATCCAGCGTGAAGAGACCTACTGGAACCTGCCCGACCTCATCGTGCAACTGACTGGTCAGCCGGTGGCGGCCTGACCCGCCCACATAGATACGGGAAAAGGAAGCACCGGCACCCCAGGAACCGCGCGAACAGGGGGGTGCCGGTGTCTATGCAACCCCGGCCCGCAAGGGACCGGAGCGCATAGCTCATTCGCCGCCGCCAAGCGCGTGGACGTACACGGCGACAGCGCGAATTTGGTCTTCGGTCAGGCGCGGCGCGGCACCTTTCGGCGCATAGCCCCAGCTGGGCATCACTCCGCCGCGACCGCTCAGGATCGTCGCGGTCAGGGTGGCTTCGTCGCCACCATAAAGCCAGATCGCATCCGTCAGATTGGGCGAACCCATGTCACGGTTGCCCTTGCCGTCGGGGCCGTGACAGGCTGCGCAATCGTCCGCAAAGATCTTGGCGCCGTCGGTGGCCTTGGCGTCGTCGGCAGTCTGGCCCGAGATTTTCAGGACAAAGTTGACGACCTGGCCCACCTGCGCATCGGTCAGCTTGGCGGTCGCCAAATCAGCCATCGCGCCCGTCGCCTTGTCGGACCAGGCTGGCATGTAAAGGCCCACGCTGCGCGCATCCGGGTCAACCGTATTGCGCACACCATGGGTGACCGTGGTGTGAATGGCATCCAGTGAGCCGCCATAAAGCCAGTCGTTGTCCAGAAGGTTGGGATAGCCCTTGCCCTTTACTCCAGCCGCCCCGGCGCCGTGGCAGGGGGCGCAGTTGATGCGAAACACCGCCGCACCCGCCGCCATCGCATATTGGTTCAGCGCGGCGTCCTTGGGGATCGCGACCAGATCGGCCGCCACCAGCTTTGCCTTGATCGCGGAATTGGCGTCGTCGAACTTCTTGATGTCCGCCGCCACCTCGCCGCGGGTTGAAAAGCCCATCAGCCCCTGCGTGGCCCCTTTCAGCATCGGCCAGGCCGGATAGGCGATGGTATAGCCGATGGCGAACATGATCGTCAGATAGAAGGTCCAGAGCCACCACCGGGGCAAGGGGTTGTTCAGTTCTTCAATCCCGTCCCAGACATGGCCTGTGGTGCCAACATCCTTGGGATCGTTCTTCACTGGCTTGGCACACATCGCTCAGGCCTCCGTTTCGGGGCTTGCGCCCGGTTTCGTGTCATGGCGAAAGACCATATTCGCCGCATCCTGATGAACCAGCCGCGATCCGGGTCGTAACGCCCAAACCAAGACGCCCACAAAGAACAGCGTCAGCGCCAGCAGGACCCAGCTGTCCGCGAACTCTCGCAGCAAGGTATAAAGTTCCATGATTGCCCCCTACCGTGACTCATCAGGGGTGAAGGTCGAGAAATCGACCATCGTGCCCAGCACTTGCAGATAGGCCACCAGCGCATCCATCTCGGTCAGCTGCGGCTGGCCGTCGAAGTTCGAGACGGTCACGTCATGGCCGAATTTGGCCTTGCCATAGCGATCCTGCAGTCCCTTGACGTCGGCATTGGGGTAGGCCTGCGCCTTGAAGTCGGCAACGGCGTTGGCCATCTGGTCATCCGTGTACGGCACCCCAACGGTCCGGTGCGCCGCCATCAGTTCGGTCACATAGGTCGGCTTCAGCTCGGTTTCGGACAGGAAGCCATATTTCGGCATCACGGATTCCGGCACCACCGCTTCGGGGTTGGTCAGGTGATCGACCTGCCAGTTGTCGGAATACTTGCCGCCCACGCGCGCCAGGTCGGGCCCGGTGCGTTTGGAGCCCCACTGGAACGGATGGTCGTATTCCGACTCCGCCGCCAGCGAGTAATGGCCATAGCGCTCCACTTCGTCGCGCATCGGGCGGATCATCTGGCTGTGGCAAAGATAGCAACCTTCACGGATGTAGATCTGCCGCCCCATCAGCTCCAACGGCGTGTACGGGCGCATGCCCTGCACGTTCTCGATGGTGTTCTGCAGGTAGAACAGCGGCAGAATTT
>JANXPK010000311.1 GCA_025357355.1 Rhodobacterales bacterium | reverse complement strand
GGAAGCGGAGGCCCACAGGCCAAGGGCAGCTCCGCGCTGATCGCGGGGATGCGCACGAGAGATCAGCGTCATCGATCCGGGGACCATCAAGGCGGCGCCCAGACCTTGCAGGGCGCGGGCAATGTCGATCTGCAGCATGGTTTGGGCAAGAGCGCACAGCACGGAACTGGCGACAAAGGCCACAATTCCGGCGGCGAAAACCTGCACCACGCCGAAGCGGTCACTGGCGGCCCCCCCGACGAGGATCGCCGAGGACAGGGTCAGCAGGTAGGCACCTGCCACCCATTGCGCCGCAACCAGCGACCCGCCGAGCGAGGCGCGGATGGCGGGCAGGGCGATGGCGGTGACGGAACTGTCGATGAAGCCCATCGACGAGGCCAGGACGGCAGCGGCCAGGATCAGGCGGCGGTGTTCGGGGCGGCAGACCGGGCCGGCGTCGGCGGTGGACAAGGGGGGATTCCTGCGGGGCCCGGTGGCCCAAATGGGTACGGCAGATGGAAAGGGACGGGGTAGATCGGACGGGGGGCTGGATCAGAGAGGGTTAGGCGGCTGCACTGTAAGATAGCTGATGGGAAGGCAATCGCTGTCAGTATCCGGACCGGCAAGTTGGGCCGGGTCATAGAAGACATGGTTTTCGGCATCGTAAAGCACGAAATGGTCGGGCTTGACGTGAACCAGTGCGACACCTTCGATGTCGCCCCAACCCATCGCGCTGCGCGGTGCGCCGGTGGGCCAGCCCAGTTGGCTCAGAACCCCACGCAACTCTTTCCAGGTCGTGTAGTGGTTTTGCAGCGCCCCCCAGTCGATCATCCCGGCAATCGAGTCATACGCCTTGCCAGTCAGCATCTGCAGGACAAACACGCCGCAACCGTCGTCGCGCGGACGTTGCGTGACAAAGTCAAAGCGAATTCTGGAGGCGGCGGGAAGGGTCATGTACTTTGCTGGTCAACTGGCCGTGATGGTCTTGCAAACCCGCCCTGCACCGACCCATCGCCGCTGGCCCGCCAAGCTACGCGCCAGCGTTCAAATCTGTTTCGTGAGTTGCCGATTTGACTCAGACGCCTTCGCCGGGGGCCGCTGCCGGTGGCGGCAGGGCGGTGCGGCCATTGGCCAGCGGGTCCTCTTGCCGTTGGACCGAGCCCTCGAAATGGGCGCCCGATTCGATGGCGATGGTCTTGTGGACGATATCGCCCTCGACCCGCGCCGAGGCGGTCAGGCGCACTTTGAGCCCGCGGACCTTGCCGATCACGCGGCCGTTGACCACGATGTCATCCGCCACGATCTCGCCCCTGATCGTCGCGCTTTCGCCGACGGTCAGAAGGTGAGCGCGGATATCGCCCTCGACCGTGCCTTCGACCTGGATATCGCCCGAGGTGCGCAGATTGCCGACCACGGTCAGATCAGAGGACAGAATCGACACACCGGCTTTGCCTTTGGCGGTAGGGGTGAAATCCATCGAGGGTTTGGTCACGGCGGCCTCCGGGGGCTTGGGTTTGTCACCGTCGCCTGCTTTGGGCCCCGGTTCATTGATACGGCTCTTAGAAAACATTGTTCGCTGCCCTTATGAAGGTCATCGGATTGACGGCAGATCCGTCAAGACGGACCTCGTAGTGAAGATGGGTGCCGGTGGAACGGCCCGAATTGCCCATATCACCGATCCGTTCGCCGCGCGATACCTTTTGACCGACATCGACCCTGATCTGCGACAAGTGGCCGTAGCGGGTCTCGATGCCGAAGGCGTGCTGGATCTTGATCAGGCGGCCATAACCGCCTTCCCAGCCGGTGAAGGTAACGGTCCCGTCGGCGGTCGCATAGACCGGCGAGCCATAGTCGCCCGCCAGATCCTGCCCCTCATGCATGTGGCCCGCGCCGTTGATCGGGTCGTCACGCAGGCCAAAGCCCGAGGTGAAGCGGAAGGCGGTCTTCAGGGGCAGGCCAAGGGGCACGCGAAAGGCGGCGAGGCGGTAGAGGTTGAGGTTGTCCAGGCTGGCGAGGATGGCGTTGGCGCGGGTCTCGTCGGGGCTGCCGCTGAGCCCCATGGTCGACAGCGAGATCGGCGTCAGCGGGCCACCCTGACCGGAATAGCCGGAGCGCACGGCATCCAGCAGCTGGGTCGGATCAAGTCCTGCGTTGCGGAACATCTTGTCCAGGGGTTCGACCGACACGGTCAGCGCCTCTTCCAGCTTGCTGAAGATGGCGGCGTTGCGCGCCTCGATCTGGGCCTTTTGCTTGGCGATGTCGGTGGCTTCCTGTTCGGCCTTGGCAATCTGCGC
>JANXPK010000292.1 GCA_025357355.1 Rhodobacterales bacterium | reverse complement strand
CGCGCACTGCCATCTTCAAGCGCCTTGGCAAACCTCGGTCTGCCGCCATGGTCCAATTGCAAGGCGATCAGACGCGAATAGCGATCGAAGGCCGCGGCAGACTTTGGCTCGGCCTGAGGTGACAGTTGGTCGCGGATCGCGAGCAACTCGGCAATCGCAAACAGGTCATCTTTTGGCAAAGATGCGGAGGCGATCTGCAGGTAGAGCGCCAGCAACCGCTGGTTGAGCTCGATCAGGCGATCTGTCGTGGGCATATTTGCGGCTTACCAGGGTTGTCCAACTACGAAACTGGAATCGGGCAGGTTGACCCAACCTTGGTACTTGGCATTTGTGGGCGAATAAGGTCAACCCTTTGAGCCGACTGACGCACCGTTAACGGGTCTTTCGCGCAGATCGCCGCCGCTCAGAAGACTTCTGTCAAATTGCCATTCGATGATGGTGATTTCTTGGGCAAGGTTGTCACACCAGAGTGCTGGTGCCGACACGGCGTCGTTGCACTTGGCATGAGCCAACGCAACTTCCGCGCAGAAACCCGTGACGTTGAGGTGTTCTGGCCCTACACTTTGGCTGCGAGTCGGGCTTGGACTGGCCGACTGCACCCGGGGCAACCAACACAGGAGAGCCGAAATGGCCAAAGGCATGAATAAACGGAAAGAAGTCAAGAAACCCAAGAAGGAAGCGGCCAAACCCGGCGCACCGGCTGCGGGTGGCAAGAATGCCGTCCAGACCACAACAAGCAAGGTCAAGGAATAGTCAGAAGCCTTCCTTCACCGCCTCCATTGCCACATAAGTCGAGGTTGAGGTGACGTGGGGCAGAGCGGAGATCCGCTCTGCCAGCACACGGCGGTAATCCTGAATATCCCCGGTGCGGACCTTCAGCAGATAGTCAAACCGGCTGGCGATCATATGGCACTCCTCAACCTCGGGCACCGCCAGAACGGCCTTGTTGAAGGCCTGCAAGGCGGCCTCTCGGGTGTCCGACAGTCTCACTTCGACAAAGGCGACGTGGGCCTGACCAATCCTCATTCGGTTCAACCGGGCCGCGTAACCTGTGATGACGCCGGTCTCTTCCAGCCGTTTCATCCGGGCTTGCGTGGGCGATTTGGACAGGCCAATCCGGCGCGCAAGTTCTGTGGCGCTAAGTCGGCCTTCGGCGGCAAGGGCCGCCAGGATCGCCTGATCGAAACGGTCCAGGTCAATCGGCATGTCAGGTGCTCCAACTTCAGACAAATCGACCGCAGGATTGGCGCTATTCAGGAGAACGGCCCGAACAACCTGTTATATCATGAGCCAAATTGCAGGAGAAGACCATGGCGAGCAGCCTTGCCGAAAGCTGGACCATCATCGACCGCGGCAGCCTTGCGGACGAGGCCGGATTGATCGGGCAGTTGATCGAGGGAGCGGGCCTTGATGCGGCGGCGCGGGCGCGGATCACCGATGCGGCCGCTGACCTGGTCAGGCGCATTCGCGCCTCGGTCAAGCCTGGGCTGATGGAAGTGTTTCTGGCGGAATACGGCCTGTCGACCGAAGAGGGCGTGGCATTGATGTGTCTGGCCGAGGCGCTGCTGCGGGTGCCCGACGCCGAGACCATGGATGCGCTGATCAATGACAAGATTGCGCCGTCGGACTGGGGCCGCCATTTGGGGCGGTCCTCGTCCAGCCTGGTCAACGCCTCAACCTGGGCCTTGATGCTGACCGGCAAGGTGCTGGAAGATCGCGAGCCGGGGGTGGTGGGGCATCTGAAGGCTGCGGTCAAGCGGCTGGGCGAACCAGTGATCCGCGGGGCCGTGGGCCGCGCTATGAAGGAGATGGGGCGCAACTTCGTTCTGGGCGAGACCATCGAGGCCGCAATCAGGCGGGCCGAAGAGATGGAAGCGCGCGGCTATACTTACAGCTATGACATGCTGGGCGAGGCCGCGCGTACGGAGGGCGATGCAAGGCGCTATCATCTGGCCTATTCTAAGGCGATCACCGCGATTGCCGCTGCCGCCAAGACCACCGACATCCGCAGCAACCCCGGCATCTCGGTCAAACTGTCGGCCCTGCATCCGCGCTATGAGAGCGCCAAGCGTGACCGCGTGATGGAGGAACTGGTGCCGCGAGTTCGGGCTTTGGCCGGGCTGGCCAAGGCGGCGGGCCTCGGTTTCAACATCGACGCCGAAGAGGCCGACCGTCTGGCGCTGTCGCTGCAGGTGATCGAGGCGGTGCTCGCCGACCCCAGCCTGAAGGGTTGGGACGGGTTTGGCGTGGTGGTGCAGGCCTACGGCCGCCGCGCCGGGGCGGTGATCGACTGGCTTTACGCCAAGGCCAAGGTGCTTGACCGCAAAATCATGGTGCGGCTGGTCAAGGGCGCCTATTGGGATGGCGAGGTCAAACGCGCGCAGGTGCTGGGGCTGGCCTCGTTCCCGGTGTTCACCCGCAAGCAGTCGACTGATGTCAGC
>JANXPK010000265.1 GCA_025357355.1 Rhodobacterales bacterium | reverse complement strand
TGGCCCCAGTGGTGCCGCGTAAGCCCCCGTAGCGGGGCGGGCGCGTTCCGCTCCCACCCGCGGTCGTGCGCCTCCCCTTCCTCACCATGGCACCCGACCCAATCGCCCTTGCCTTGCGCTGGCGCGCTGCGGCAATCGGACCGATGAGGGCTACACTGTAGTCTTCATCAGACGGTCCTCGGGCGCGGTGGCGAAGGCGGCTTTGCAGATCAAGCGGCCATCGTGATGTTTCCGTCAGGATAGATCGCGCCCTAGCTGGTCCAGCGCTGCGGGCCGCGCGACAGCTTGCTGCCTTCGGCGGGACGCGACGACGGGCGGGCGGTGCTGGATGCGGGCTTGGCTGCCGGTTTGGCCGCAGCACGTTGCTGCGGTTTGGCGGCGGGTTTGCCCTGCGGCTTGCCACCGTGCGAGCGCGACGCGCCTTGCGGACGCGACGGGCGCTGACCACGGTTCTGCACGGGCTTGGGGTCGGCCGCGACGGCAGAGGCCGACCATGCGGCGCCGCCGATGACCGGGATCGGCTTTTTCAGCAGCTTTTCAACCGCCAGCAACTCGCCCATTTCGGCGGGTGCGCAGAAGGCGACGGCGGTGCCATCGGCCCCGGCGCGCGCGGTGCGACCGATGCGGTGGACATAGTTTTCGGGCACGTTGGGCATGTCGTAGTTATAGACGTGGCGCACGCCGGGGATGTCGATGCCGCGCGCTGCGACGTCGGTGGCGACCAGTACCATCATGGCGCCATCGCGGAATTCCGTCAGGGTCTTGTCACGCTGATTCTGGCTTTTGTTGCCATGGATCGAGCCCGCCTTGAAACCCCAGGCCAGGAGCAGTTTGTAGAGTTTTTCCGAGCCGTGTTTGGTGCGGCCAAAGACCAGCGCCTGTTCGTCCGGATGCTTCAGGAGATAGCTTTCCAGAAGCTTGGCCTTGTCGCCGTTGGGGATGTAATGCACGCCCTGCACGATCTTTTCGATCGGCTTGCCGGGAGGAGCGACCTGCACCTTGATGGGGTTGCGCAGATAGGTGGCGGCCAGATCCTCGATGTCTTTTGGCATGGTGGCCGAAAAGAGCAGGGTCTGGCGTTTCACCGGGATGTGTTTGGCGATGCGGCGCAAGGAGTGGATGAAGCCCATGTCAAGCATGTGGTCGGCCTCGTCAAGCACGAGATAGCCGCAATCCTCAAGGCTGACGTCGCCACGTTCGATCAGGTCGATCAAGCGGCCGGGGGTGGCCACCAGCACGTCGGAGCCCTTCGACAGCCGCTCGGCCTGTTTGAACAGCGAGGCGCCACCGACGACCATGGTGACCTTGACGGCGGTGCCCTTGGTGAAGACCGTCAGGTGTTCGGCAATCTGGCTGACCAGTTCGCGGGTCGGTGCGAGGATCAGGGCGCGCACGCGGCGCGGGGCAGGCGGGTGGCCGATGTCAAGGAGGCGGTGCAGCAAAGGAAGGCCAAAAGCGGCGGTCTTGCCGGTGCCGGTTTGCGCCAGACCCATCAGGTCGGCGCCCTTCATGATATGGGGAATGGCCTGCGCCTGAATGGGCGTCGGCGTCTGCATGTTGGTTTTCTCTAGCGCTTTCAGCAGTTTGGGCGAAAGGCCGAGATCGGCAAATGTGGTCATGATAGTCCATGCGTCAAGGGCGATGCAGCCTCGCCCATGGGGGTACCCAAGGACCGTATGCACCGTGGTGCCCCTGCGTGTGGTGGGAACCTTTATCCGGGCCTTTCAGTGCTCACGCGGGCACAGGCGTCGGATGGGTGGCACATGGGCGCAAATGCTCAGGTTGTCAAGGGTGGAGGAGAAGATCGGGGGATTTCACATCCCCCGAACCCCCGGTGGGATATTTAAGAAAAGATGAATGGGGTCAGGCGAACTGTTCGACGATCAGGCGTTCTTCAAGGCCGTGGCCGGGGTCGAAGAGGATGCGGTGGCGGACGGCGGGTTCGGAGCGGATCTCGACGCTGATGACATTTGGGACAGCGCGGGTGTCGGCGTCGGCGCGGACGGGGCGTTTTTCGGGATCAAGGACGTCAAAGCGGACGACGGCGGATTTCGGCAGCAGGGCGCCGCGCCAGCGCCGGGGGCGGAAGGCGGACATGGGGGTGAGCGCCAGCAGCGGCGCGTTGAGCGGCAGGATGGGGCCGTTGGCGGAGAGATTATAGGCGGTCGAGCCGGCGGGGGAGGCGACGAGCACGCCGTCGGCAGTCAATTCGGCCAGCCGCACTTTGCCATCGACACTGATGCGCAGTTTGGCCGCCTGATAGGATTGGCGCAGCATCGACACTTCGTTGATCGCGCGGGCCTGGCGCACCTCGCCTTTGGCGTCTGTGGCGCGCATCAGAAGGGGATGGATGGTCGAGGCCTCTGCCAAGGCTAGGCGTTTGGTCAGGCCGGCCTCTTTG
>JANXPK010000239.1 GCA_025357355.1 Rhodobacterales bacterium | reverse complement strand
TTCACAAAAATTGGACTCATGTTTCTCTTTAATAGCATTTTATAAGATTTTTTTCTTTAGCAGAACGTATAGAAACGAACAAATCATCACAACGACATCGGCGTCAATCTTCGACCAATCCTCGACGTAAGGTCGTTTTCCAAAGGTCGATATCCCGACGAAAGGCAGGTTCAGCCGCCCGCTTTCATAGCCGTGACCAGACATGGGGGCTCCTTCAGGCCGGGGTGACGCCGCGCAAACGCTCTGACCGCCGCCGCAACATCTCGACCGAGGCAAGCAGGCCGATCGAGACCACCACAAGGATCGTCGCCACCGCCAGAATCGCCGGGCTGATCTGCTCGCGGATGCCGTTCCACATCTGGCGCGGGATGGTCTGTTCGTCGTTTTTGCCGACAAACAACACCACCACGACCTCGTCAAACGAGGTGACAAAGGCGAAAAGTGCGCCCGACACCATGCCGGGCGTGATCAATGGCATGATGACCTTGAAGAACGTGGTGGCGGGCGAGGCGCCAAGGCTGGCAGAGGCGCGGGTCAGGGAATGGTCAAAGCCCAGCAGCGTGGCCGTGACGGTGATGATTACGAAGGGTATGCCCAGCGTGGCATGGGCCAGGATGACGCCCAGATAGGGCACGCCCCATTTGTTGATCTCGATGTCCGAATAGAAAAAGAACAGACCCAAAGTCACGATGATGACGGGCACGATCATGGGCGAGATCAGGATGGCCATGATGGGCTTGCGAAACGGCATCTCGGGCCGCGACAGGCCAAGGGCGGCGAGCGTGCCCAGAAAGGTCGCGAGGAACGTCGCAAAGAACCCGATGATGATGGAGTTTCGGGCGGCCAGAATCCAGGCAGCGTGGTTCCAGACCACGCTCCACCACGCCGCATCGCGAGCCACGTTGGTCGGCACATCCGGGAAGGTCAGCAACAGATCGTACCACTTGAGCGAATAGCCGGTGGGGTCAAACTCCAGCATCTTGGTGGTGAAGGTAAAGAACGCCTCGGCGTTGAAGCTGAGCGGGATCACCACCAGAATGGGTGCGATCAGGAATATGAAGATCGCGGCGCACAAGGTTCGGAACGCATAGTACCACAGGCGTTCAAGGGGCGAGGCATAGATGGGAAGGGCCATGATGCGTTACCCGAGCTTCAACTTGTCGATGCCGACGATCTTGTCGTAAAGCCAGTACAGCACCAGGATCGACACCAGCAGGATCGTGGCCAAGGCGGCGGCCAGCGACCAGTTGTTCGACTTGTTCACATGGAATGCAATCAGGTTGGAAATCAGCGTGCCGGTCGCCCCGCCGACCAGGGCGGGCGTGATGTAGTAGCCGACCGACAGGATGAACACCAACAGCGTGCCCGCACCGATGCCGGGAACGGTCTGCGGGAAATACACCCGGCGAAACGCGGTCCACGAGGTGGCGCCAAGGCTGCGGGCGGCGCGGACGTAGGACGGCGGGATCGGTCGCATCACCGAATACAGCGGCAGGATCATGAACGGCAGCAGGATATGGGTCATCGCGATGATCGTGCCCAGGCGATTGTTGATCATCGCGAACCGGCCGCTGTCATCGATAAGACCCAGGGCGACTGCTTTTATCGTGTTCTGCGGGTGCGGTAATTGATTTTGTATGCTGCGA
>JANXPK010000291.1 GCA_025357355.1 Rhodobacterales bacterium | reverse complement strand
AGCAAGGTCGTCGGCATCTGCACGAACCGCACCCCGCGCCGCAGCACCGCCGCCGCAAAGCCTACCAGATCGCCAACCACCCCGCCGCCGAACGCCACCACCACGTCGCGGCGCTCGATCTTCTGCTCCAGCAGCCACTCGACGCAGCGGCTGAACTGATCCCAGCCTTTGGTGCCCTCGCCCGGCGGCAAGGCCAACGCGGTCATCGCGATCCCCGCACTTTCCAGCGACTTGGCCAGCCGCATCAGGTGTACCGCCGCCACCGTCTCGTCGGTCACTACGGCGATCTTGCGGCGATTGAGCAGCGGCGCGATCTGCACACCCACGGCGTCGATCAGGCCAGAGCCGATCCGCACCTCATAGCTGCGGGTCCCCAGCGCCACTGGCACGACATTGATCATTCTAGTTCCTTTCCAGCACATCAGGGCGTTGGGCCAGCGCATCGGCCACCCGCTGCGCCATGGCGTCCACCGACAGATCCGCCACCGACTCCACCGTCACATCCGCCTGTTGGTACAGCGGCACCCGGGCCTCGTAGATGGCGCGCAGCGTTTCGCGCGGGTTGGCCGTCCGCAACAAGGGCCGGGTCGCCTTGTGACGAACGCGCTGCCATAACAGATCAAGATCGGCCCGCAGCCAGACCGACACCCCAACCTCATGGATCAGGCGGCGATTGGCCTCCGACAAAAAGGCACCGCCGCCAGTTGACAACACACAAGGAGAGCCGCGCAACAGACGCGCCAGCACCTCGGACTCGCGGGCACGAAAGAACGGCTCGCCGTCACGCTCGAAGATCTCGGCGATGCTGCGGTCGGCGGCCTTGGTGATCTCTTCATCCGAATCGAGGAAGTCGACGGCCAACAGCCGCGCCAGCGCCGTTCCCACGGCCGTCTTGCCCGCTCCCATCATCCCCACCATCACCACGGTCTTTTTCAGCCGCTGCATTCTTGCCCGTTCCGGTCCCTGTCAGCCGATGCGGCTTTGCACGAGGCGACGAAATGTGGCATTCGTCCGCCCGCTGCCGCAACTTTGTCCCTGAATGGCGTGAAGTCTCGGCAAATGCCATATATATTCGCATAGGATATATTCGAACCGGGGGCGCCGTGACGCGCCATAACGACAGAGGCTGGCGCACGACCGGCCCGATCAGAAAGGCAAGCGGGCATGGGGCAATTGATCAAGGCGGTGCTGGTCTTGGCAGTGCTGGGTTTTCTTGGGCTGGTGGGATATGCCTATCTCGCGGATCTGACACCCCAGAAAAGCCAAGTCAAAGTCCCGGTGATGTTGCATGCCGATTGAACGCGCCCGAATTCTTGTCCTGTCACTGGTTTCTTTTGCCCTTGCTGCACCACTGCGGGCGGATGCCCCGCTGTCGGCTATTGACTGGCTGTCGCAATCGCTGATGACGTCGGCGGCCAAGCCCAGGCCGCTGAACGAACCGGCGGTGGCCGGTGCCGGCACGACGGTTCCCGACACGGTGACGACCTCGGTTCTGGGCCAGACCACGCTGGATGCGGTCGGGATCTTGCCGCCGCAAGTGACGGGCCTGCCGCGCAATCTGTGGGGCCAGGGCCGTGCATCCGACATTGAATCGCTGCTGGCCAACGAGGCACCACAGGACCTGCCTGCCTTGCAGGGCCTGCTCCTGACCCTGCTTCTGGCCGAATCAGAACCACCATCGGACAGCGGCACCGGTCAGGACTTGCTTCTGGCCCGCATCGACAAGCTTCTGTCGATCGGCGCGCTCGATCAGGCGCGCGCCTTGCTGGATGCCGCCGGACCCACTGCCTCGCCAGAGCTGTTCCGGCGCTATTTCGACGTGGCACTGCTGATCGGCGACGAGGATCGCGCCTGCCACTACCTGCGCGACGCCCCCGGCCTTGCCCCTGCCCTGCCTACCCGCATCTTCTGTCTGGCGCGCGACGGCGATTTTGATGCGGCGGGCCTGACCCTCGACACCGCCCGCAGCCTTGGCACGGTCAGCGCCGAGGATGCCGACCTCCTCGCTCGCTTCATGAACCCCGATCTCGATGAAACCGGCACCACCCCCACCCCGCCCAGCCCGATCACCCCCCTGACCATGCGCCTGTTCGAGGCGATCGGTCAGCCGCTGGCCACCGCCACCCTGCCCGTCGCGTTCAGCTATGCCGACCTCTCAGATCACGCCGGCTGGAAGGCGCAGATCGAGGCGGCCGAACGGCTGTCCCGCGCCGGTGCCCTCGCCCCCAACTTGCTGCTTGGCCTCTACACCAGCCAGAAACCCGCAGCTTCCGGCGGGGTCTGGGACCGGGTCGCGGCCTTTCAAAAGCTTGATGCCGCGATCAGTGCCAAGGATACCCGCGCGGCCAGTCAGGTTTTGCCCGCCGTATGGACCGAGATGACCACTGCCCAGCTTGAGGTGCCTCTGGCCGCACTTTATGCCGACAAGCTGGCCAAGATGACGCTGACCGGTGATGCCGCAGAGGTCGCGTTCCAGATCAGCTTGTTGTCGTCTGACTACGAAAGCCTGCCCGCCGTCCGCGCCACCGCCTCGCCGCGCGATGCCTTTCTGACGGCCCTGGCCAAGGGCAGTCTTACCGGGCCCGCCGCTCCCGATCCGATGGCCGCAGCGATCGCTGTCGCCTTCACCGCGCCAGCGATCCCCGATGATTTCCAGACCATGCTCGACCAGAACCGAATCGGCGAGGTGATCCTGCTCGCAATGTCGCGCATCGAACATGGCACGGCGGGCGACCTGCGCGGCGTGACCGAGGGGCTGTCGGTGCTGCGTCATATCGGGCTTGAGGATGCGGCCCGCCGCACCGCCCTTGAACTCATGCTGCTGGATCGGCGCGGCTAGATGACCCCCGACCCCGCGCGCTGGATTTCCACCTATCTGCAGGCGCAATCCGCCGAACACGATGCCGCGACCAATACCCAACTGGCCTACGGCCGCGATCTGATCGCCTTTTCCGATTGGCTGGGCAGCCGCGATTTCGCCACCGCCACCCACGCCGATGTCGAGGCCTACCTTGTTGCCTGCGCGGACGCCGGGCTTGCCCAAGCCACGCGGGCCCGCCGCCTGTCCGCCATCCGCCAGCTCTACCGCTTTGCCAAGGAAGAAGGCTGGCGCGATGACAACCCCGCCATCCGCATCTCTGGCCCCGGCGCCACCCACCACCTGCCCCGGACCCTCAGCGAGGACGACGTCACCCGCATCCTCGATACCGCCCGCAACTTTGGCCGGGGCGAGCGTGACCGGGTCCGCAATTGCGCCCTTCTGGAACTCTTGTACGCCACGGGCATGCGTGTGTCGGAACTGGTGGAACTGCCGGTGGCGGCGGTGCGGGGTGATCCGCGGATGATCCTGGTCAAAGGCAAGGGTGACAAGGAACGCATGGTGCCCTTGTCCACCCCTGCCAAGGCCGCCATCGCCGCCTGGCTGACCTTGCGCGATGCCGAGGACGAGGCGCGCCGTGCCTTGGGTCAGCCGCCCGGCAAATACCTTTTCCCCGGCCCCGGTGCCGCCGGTCACCTGACGCGCCAGCATTTCTACCTGCTGATCAAGGACATCGCCGCCGCCGCCGGCGTCGATCCCTCGCGCGTCACCCCCCACACCATGCGCCATGCCTTTGCCACCCATCTTCTGGCAGGCGGCGCCGATCTGCGGGTGATCCAGACCCTTCTGGGTCACGCCGACCTCGCCACGACAGAGATTTACACCCATGTGCTGGAGGATCATCTCAAAGAGCTGGTCCTGACCCACCATCCGCTGGCCCGCAAGACCACCCAGAAGACCAAATGAGGACAAGATGCCCACGATGAACGCAACCACTTGGCTGACCGTTGCCGCGGTCGCCGCCCTGTTGCTGATCTCGGCCTTCTTCTCGGGGTCTGAAACCGCGCTGACCGCCGCCTCGCGCGGCAAGCTGAAATCGCAGGCCGACCGCGGCTCGCGCGGGGCCAGGGCCGCGCTGCGCGTCACTGACGACAGCGAGCGCATGATCGGCGCGCTTCTGCTCGGAAACAATGTCGCCAATATCCTGTCGGCCTCGCTGGTCACGGCCCTGCTCACCGACATCGTCGGCCGCAACGGCGTCGCCATCGCCACCGTCATCGTCACCGCCCTCGTTCTGGTCTTTGGCGAGGTGCTGCCGAAGACCCTTGCCATCATCAACCCCGAACCCTTTGCAACCCGTGTCGCCCCGGTCATCGTTGTGCTGATCCAACTGTTCTCGCCCGTGGTCACCACTGTGCGTGCTCTGGTTCGCCTGATCCTGCGACCCTTTGGGGTGCAGGCCGACCCCGAAAGCCATATCCTTGCTTTGCGCGAGGAAATCGCCGGCGCCATCACCCTTGGCCATTTCGAAGGTGCCGTCGAGAAAGAGGACCGTGATCGCCTCTTGGGTGCGCTGGATCTCTCGGACCGCACCGTCGATGAAATCATGCGCCACCGCCGCGACATGGAGATGCTGGACGCCGATTTGCCGCCCGACGAGATTGTCGCCAAGATGCTCGCTTCCTCGCACAGCCGCTTGCCGGTTTATCGCGACGGCGATGAAAATATCCTTGGCGTCATCCATGCCAAGGACCTGCTGCGCGAGGTGGCGCGGCTGGAAAAGGCCGGGGCCGATCTGGCGACGTTGGATGTGGTCAAGGTGGCGATGAAGCCCTATTTCATCCCCGATACCACCGCCCTTGACGAGCAGATGCGCGAATTTCTCAAACGCCGCACCCATTTTGCCCTGGTGGTCGACGAATACGGCACCCTGCAAGGTCTGATCACGCTGGAAGACATCCTGGAAGAGATCGTGGGCGAGATCACCGACGAATTCGACGTGGTGGACAGCACGCAGGCGCTGAAGAAATCCGACGACGGCAGCTATCTGGTCGACGGCACCATGACGATCCGCGACCTCAACCGCGCCACCGACTGGAACCTGCCCGATGAAGAGGCCAACACCGTCGCCGGTCTGGTCATCCACGAGGCGCAGATGATCCCGTCCGAGGGCCAGACCTTCAGCTTTCACGGCTACCGGTTCGAGGTGATGTCACGGCGCGAGAACCGTCTGACCCGGCTGAAGGTGCGCCGGCTTTAGGCTTGTGGCAGAGGTGGCCAACGGCGCATTTGTGGCTGTTCACAGCCTCCAACAAAGGTTTCAATTGGGTTAACAGAATTTTTTATATTGCCTAATTTCAATGGTTTACCTGCCGGTCCGAACCTCGGACCGTCAGGCGCCCCAGCCCTCTAGAGCAGGATGAGCCTTGGCGGAAATCTCGGCGCGCTTGCCTTGAAAAATCGGAACCGCCACGCCTTTCCTGCCTTCTCTTCCCCGATAGGCCAAAGCGTATCGGGGAGGCGCCTGCCTGCCCCCGGGCAGGCGCCTT
>JANXPK010000188.1 GCA_025357355.1 Rhodobacterales bacterium | reverse complement strand
GGCACCACCGTCCATGGCGCGACTTACATCCCCACCGCCCTCGCCGCCGGTGCCGCCGCCATCCTGACCGATGCCACCGGCGCCCGCCTTGCTGCGGACGCCCTCACCGCTACGTCAACCGCCCTCGTCGTGGCCGAGGACCCGCGCGAGGCCCTCGCGTCCGCCGCCGCGCTGTGGTTCGGCGCCCAGCCCGCCACCATGGTCGCCGTGACCGGCACCAACGGCAAGACCTCGGTTGCCACCTTCTGCCGCCAGATCTGGACGCTGCTTGGTCACGCCGCCATCAACATCGGCACCACCGGCATCGAAGGCGCGTGGGAAGCCCCCTCCAAACACACCACCCCCGACCCCATCACCCTGCACAACATCCTCGCCCAAGCCTTTGCCGCCGGTGTCACCCACGCCGCGATGGAGGCCTCAAGCCACGGCCTTGACCAGCGCCGCATGGACGGCGTCCGCCTGAAAGCCGCTGGTTTCACCAACTTCACCCAGGACCATCTCGACTATCACCATACGTTCGAGGCCTATTTCGCCGCCAAATCCGCCCTCTTCACCCGCGTCCTGCCACCCGATGGCCTGGCCGTCATCAACCTCAACGACCCCAAAGGACGGGACCTCGCCGCCCTCGCGACTTCGCGCGGCCTCACGCTGATAACCGTCGGCCACGGCGCCGACTGCGATCTGCGCATTCTCGCCCAGCGTTTCGACGCCACCGGCCAGGACCTGCGCCTGGCGTGGAAAGGTACGACCCGCCAGGTCCGCCTCACCCTGATCGGCGGCTTTCAGGCCGAGAATGTCGCCCTCGCCGCCGCCCTCGTCATTGCCGCTGGCGAGGCCGCGTCCGACGTCCTGCGCGTCCTGCCCGGCCTTTCGGGCGTGCGCGGTCGCATGCAACTGGCCGCAACCCGCAAGAACGGTGCTGCGGTCTTCGTCGATTACGCCCATACCCCGGACGCCATCGCCACCGCCCTCAAGGCGCTGCGCCCCCATGTCATGGGCCGCCTGATCGTGGTGTTCGGCGCGGGCGGCGACCGTGACCGCACCAAGCGCCCGCTGATGGGCCGCGCCGCCCTTGAAAACGCCGACCTCCTCTACGTCACCGACGACAATCCCCGCTCCGAAGACCCCGCAGCGATCCGCGCCGCCATCCTTGCGGCCTGCCCCGAGGCGACCGAGGTCGGCGACCGTGCCGAGGCGATCCTGCGCGGCGTCGATGCCCTTCTGACCGGCGACGCGCTCTTGATCGCAGGCAAGGGCCACGAAAGCGGCCAAATCATCAAGGGCCAAGTCTATCCCTTTGACGACGTTGAACAAGCCTCGGTCGCCGTGGCCGCACTGGACGGTGTGATATGATCCCCACTCTCGCCCTCCGCGCCGTAGGGTGCGCATTCATTGCGCACCACCAGGGCCAGACAAAGGTGCGCGATAAATGCGCACCCTACGGTGTCACATGACCAACTGGCCCTCTCTCAACGCGCCCCTCGAACGCAGCAATTGCGCCCGGCCCTTGCAACCCGGCGGCTCCAACGTGCGGCCCAAGATTGCAGCCGACAGCCCTGAAATTTTAGCCGCCCGACGCATCGGACCACCTGCCATGACCCACCCAGTAGGGTGTGCATTCATTGCGCACCACCCTGGCCAAACTAAGGTGCGCAATGAATGCGCACCCTACGGTGCCCCATGACGCTTTGGACCGCCGCCGATGCCGCCCGCGCCACTCAAGGCCACAGCACCAGCGACTGGCAGGCCACTGGCGTCTCCATCGACACCCGCACGCTTAAGCCGGGCGATCTCTTCGTCGCCCTCAAGGACGCCCGCGACGGTCACGATTTCGTCGCCACCGCACTGGCAAAGGGTGCCTCCGCCGCCCTCGTTTCGCGCATTCCACCCGATGTCCCGCCCGAGGCACCGCTTCTGGTCGTCCCCGACGTCCTGCAATCGCTGGAACACCTCGGGCAAGCCGCCCGCACTCGTTCCCGTGCCCGGGTCATCGGCGTCACCGGTTCGGTCGGCAAAACCTCGACCAAGGACATGCTGCGTGCCATCCTCGCCGGTCAGGGCCGCACCCACGCCGCCGAGGCGAGCTACAACAACCACTGGGGCGTGCCCCTGACCTTGGCCCGGATGCCACCCGATACCGACTTTGCCGTGATCGAGATCGGCATGAACCATCCCGGCGAAATCGCCCCGCTCGCGCGCCTCGCCCGCCTCCACGTCGCCCTCATCACCACCATCGCGCCAGCCCACTTGGAGGCATTCGGCGGACTGGACGGCATCGCCGCCGAAAAGGCCACCATCTTCGACGGACTGGAACCCGGCGGCACCGCCGTCATCCCGCTTGATGCCCCCTGCGCCACCTTGCTGATAGCCAAGGCACAAGCCGCCCATGCCACCGTCGTCACCTTCGGCGCCAGCCCGCAAGCCGCTTACCACCTGACCCAGATCACCGTCGGCGCTGAGGCGACCATCGTGCGGGCCACCCGCAACGGCACAGCCTTCCTCTTCAAGGTCATGTCCCCTGGCAAACACTTTGCCGCCAACGGCCTTGGGGCGCTGGCCGTGGCCGACGCTCTGGGTCTTGATCCGGTCATCGCCGCCGCCGACCTTGGCCGCTGGACCCCGACGCAAGGCCGAGGCACCCGCGAGACCGTTGATCTTGACCCGGTCGAAGGGCTCAGCTTCGATCTGATCGACGACGCCTTCAACTCCAATCCCGCCTCGCTGGCGGCGGCGCTGGACGTGCTGATCGCCGCCCAGCCGCAAGATCAGGTCGGCCGTATCGCCGGGGGCCGCCGCATCGCCATTCTGGGCGACATGCTCGAACTCGGTCCGACCGAGACCGCGCTGCATCTGGCCATAGCCCAGCACCCCGGCCTGGCACAGATCACCACCGTGCACTGCGTCGGCCCCCGCATGGCCGCGTTGTGGCAGGCCCTGCCGCGCGCCCAGCGCGGCCAGTGCTGCGCCAGCGCCCCGGAACTCGCCGCCCATGTCCGCTCACTGATCGATGCCGGAGACGTGGTTCTGGTCAAGGGCTCCAAGGGCATCAAGGTGTCACTGGTTGTTGACGCCCTCCGGAAATTAGGTCAAGGCCGGTTGAAAGCGCCCTCCCGTGGGTAAGAGGAGACACAGATGCTCTATTGGCTGACCGCGTTCTCGACCGGGGGCGACATCTTCAACCTGTTTCGCTACATCACCTTCCGCGCCGGTTGCGCCTTTGCCACGGCCCTGATCTTCGGCTTCCTGTTCGGCCGCCCACTGATCGACTTGTTGCGCCGCCGTCAGGGCCGCGGCCAGCCGATCCGCGATGACGGCCCGCAAAGCCATTTCGCCAAGGCCGGCACCCCGACAATGGGCGGCCTTCTGATCCTGTCGGCCCTTCTGGTCTCCACCCTCGCCTGGGCGCGTCTCGACAACCCCTACGTCTGGATCGTGCTGCTGGTGACGCTGGCCTTCGGCATGATCGGCTTTGCCGATGACTTCGCCAAGGTCACCAAGCAGAACACCAAGGGCGTCTCCAGCCGCATCCGCATGCTGCTTGGCCTCTTGATCGCCGCCCTTGCCACCTATGCCGCCGCCCATTTCCACCCCGAGCCTCTGGCCTACCAACTGGCCCTGCCCGTCTTCAAGAACGCCCTGATCAACCTTGGCTATTTCTTCATTCCCTTCGGCATGGTGGTCATCGTCGGCTCGGCCAATGCCGTCAACCTCACCGACGGGCTGGACGGCCTCGCCATCATGCCCGTCATGATCGCCGGGGCGACCCTCGGCGTGATTGCCTATGTCGTCGGCAACTTCAACATGGCCGAATACCTCGGCGTCCACTTCGTCCAGGGCACGGGTGAGATCCTCGTCTTCTCCGCCGCCCTCTTCGGCGCGGGTCTGGGCTTTCTGTGGTACAACGCCCCCCCCGCAGCCGTCTTCATGGGCGACACCGGCTCCCTCGCCCTCGGCGGCGCTCTCGGTGCCATCGCCGTCTGCATCAAGCACGAGATCGTTCTGGCCATCGTCGGCGGCCTCTTCGTGGTCGAGGCGCTTTCGGTGATCATCCAGGTCCTCTACTACAAACGCACCAAGAAACGCATCTTCCTGATGGCCCCGATCCACCACCATTTCGAGAAGCGCGGCTGGGCCGAACCCCAGATCGTCATCCGCTTCTGGATCATCGCCGTGATGCTGGCGATGGTCGGCCTTTCCACCCTCAAGCTGAGATAGGGAGCACGCAAGCGCATGATCCCGGTCAGGGGCTTTGAGGGCAAGACAGTGGCGGTGTTCGGCCTTGGCCGCACCGGCCTGACGGCTGCCCGCGCCCTGCAGGCCGGCGGCGCCAGCGTGGTGCTGTGGGACGAGAACGAGAAGAGCCGCGCCGCCGCCAAGGCCGAGGGCTTCACCCTGGTGGACCTGGCCAACGCCGACTGGTTCTCGCTGTCGGCAC
>JANXPK010000168.1 GCA_025357355.1 Rhodobacterales bacterium | reverse complement strand
CCGTGCCGGTGGTGATGATCAGCATCAGGATCACCGCCTGTGCCGAGCCGTAGCCCAACTCGAACCGGATGAAGCTCGACTGATAGATCCAGTAGACCGTGGTAAAGGTCTGCCCACGCGGCCCGCCGCCGGTCATCAGATAGAACTGGTCAAACGCCAGCATCGACCCGATCGCCGAAATCAGCGTCGCCAGAAGGATCGACCGCGCCGCCAGCGGAATGATGATCCGCCTTACCCGCATGAAGGCCGAGGCCCCGTCGATCATGGCGGCTTCGATGACATCGTTGGAAATCGCCTGAATCCCTGCGACAATCAGGATCATGCCAAAGCCCACCACCTTCCAGGTGACCGCGATGATGACTGCAAGCTGACCGGTTGTGGCCTTCTTGAACCACACCAGCGGCTCTGACAGCAGGCCGACATCGACCAGCAACTTGTTGAACAGACCCACTTGCTGATCAAACAGCCAGTACCAAAGCAGCGATGACGACGCCAAACCGATGACCACCGGCAGAAAGATAACTGTCCGCGTCAGTTGCCGCAGCCTGGTGTTCTTGGACGTCAAGAGCGCCAGTGACAGGTTCAGCACCAACAGGATCGGGGTCAGATAGGCGGTATAGGTCAGGGTGAACCCCATCGCCCGCCAGAAATTCTTGTCGTCAAAGGCCCGGCGGTAATTGTCAAAGCCAATCCAGTCGCCGCCCCCGAGCAGGCTTTGCGAGGTGAAGGACAGCCAGATCAGATGGGCCAGCGGCCACATCACGAAAAGGCTGACAAAGGCCAGTGCCGGGGCAACGTAGGCCAACCCGACCCATCTGTTCTTGCGCCTGCTCATCGTGGGCTCCCCTCCCGCATCAGGAGGTCAGGTTTGCGGGAAATGGGCTGCGGCGCAAGACACGCCGCAGCCCGTTTGCTTGAAGTATGGGCTTCAGCGGCTGGCGATGTCGTGCATCGCGGTCTTGGCATCCTTGATCGCGCCGTCGACGTCGCCATCAAAGATCGCCTGTTGCAGCATGCCGATCCATGGGCTCGAGTCGGAGTTCACCATGTCTGCAAAGTGGAACACCCATGGCACGTAACCCGCGGCCAGCGCCTTGGCGGTAACCAGCACCTTGTCGTTGCCCTTGGAATACTGGTTGTCTGCCAGATCGGTCCGCGTTGTCAGAAGCGAGTTCTTGGCCAATCCGTTCAGTTGCGCGTCATCCGACAGGACCCAGGTCAGAAACTCGCGCGCCGCCGCCTCGTTCTTGCCCTTGGCCGGGATCGCCACCACATCGCCGCCCACAAAGCCCGATATCTGACCGGCCTCGGCCCCCGGCAGCAGCGTCAGACCGTAGTTGAAGTCCGGGAACTGCCGCTTCATCAGACTGATCAAGAAGCCGCCAGTTCCGACGATGCCGATATTGCCTCCGGTAAAGGCCGAGACAAACTTGGCCCCGGTATCGGTTTCCGCCTCAGGCGGGATGTCTCCGGCCTTCCACATGGTCTGATAGGCCTGAAGCACCTTCTTGACGCCATCGCCGGTCAGGGCCTCGTCAGTGCCGTCCTTCGGCAGAATCTTTGACCCGGCCGCGACCATCATCGGCGAGGTCACGAAGATATTGCAGCCGGGGCAGGCGCCAGAGAACCAGAAACCATAGGTATCCGGCCCCAGGGCGCGGATTTTGGTGGCATCCGCCACGATCTCGTCAATCGTCGCCGGTCCCTTTTCGGGGTCAAGCCCGGCCTTCTTGAACAGATCCTTGTTCCAGGCGAGCACCGAGACGTCCGGCGTGAAGCCCACGCCATAGACCTTGCCTTGATAGGTCGCGATGTCCTTGTAGGCCTGAACATGGGTCTTGTAATGCGGGTCGGCGTTCAACTGGTCGGTGACATCGGTCAGGAACCCTGCCTTCATGAAGTCGGGCATGTAGATCAGGTCGAACGACACCAGATCAGGCGCATTGCCCCCCTGGATCGAGGTGGCGAGTTTCGTCACCAGCTGGTTGTCGGGAATGGCGGTCAGCTCGATCTTGTTGGGGTGGCTCGAATTCCACAGATCGATCATCAGTTGGCCAGGGTCGGACGCTGACTTGCGTACCCACATGGTCAAGTTTTCGGCGTCAGCCATGCCCGCAGCGAAGGCTGCGAGGCAAGCAGTCAAAAGCATCCGGCGCAGGCCGGTTGCGGACAGGCGATACATGTGATCCTCCCTTGGGGTGCCGTTAAAGTCGGCGGTGCAGAAAAGGTTTTCCGGCCACAAAGTGCGAGGTTGTCGTCTGATTCTTGCGGCGGAAAACGGTTTCCGAGATATTCATACCCCGTCGCGCGGATTATTCAAGCATCCTGTTTCTGGGGTGAGCGGGCAGGCGAAATGGTTCCCAAGGTAGGATGACTCTTGATGGAATCGCGGGACATCGCCTGACGATGATCGGCCCGGCCTTGCATCCTCACAGCCAGAAATGCCCGAGGGCGATGCCCGGCCGCCGGGTGGGCATCAATCGTTTGCGGTCAAAGCTTTATGGTGACGATCTCCTACCTCCAAGCCTCGTGACCACGGTTGGCAATGCCCGCCCAGGGGGGCGGTCGGGCATTGCCCGGCGCTGCGCTTGTCACCGGGCAAGAAAAGAAGACCCGGTTCGCTCTAGGGTCAGTTGAGATTCAGTGTGGGTTGATGAGGGCCGCGACGGCGTAGATCATCGCGGTGAAGGATGTGTCGGTCTTTTCTGCTCGCAGGGCGATGCGCTTAAACTCTTTGAGTTTGCAGAAGAAATTCTCGATCAGGTGGCGGCATTTGTAAAGCTCCGGGTCGATCTGCAAAGGTTTGAGGCGTTGTGGCCGTTGCGAGATGCAGATCGCGGCACCGC
>JANXPK010000286.1 GCA_025357355.1 Rhodobacterales bacterium | reverse complement strand
AGGCCGTAGCGGCACTTGCCGACGCCGAGGGTCGAAAAGGTGTTGGCATAGACACGATCAAGAAAGGCCCCCGCATCGGTGCCCTGGATGTCGATCTTGCCCAGGGTGGTCACGTCGCAGATGCCGACCGAGGCGCGGGTTTGCAGGACCTCGCGGTCGACCGACTGGCGCCACGTCGTCTCGCCCGGACGCGGCAGCCACTGGCTGCGCAGCCAATAGCCAACCTCGACAAAGACGGCGCCTTGCTCGGCAGCCCATTTGTGCGAGGGCGTCAGGCGTTTGGGCTTGAAGTCTTGCCCCCTGCCCCGCCCTGCCAAGGCACCCATGGCGACAGGGGTGTAAGGCGGGCGGTAGGTGGTGGTGCCGGTGTCGGGGATCGACTTGCCGGTCAGTTCGGCCATGATGGCAAGGCCGATGACGTTGCCGGTCTTGCCCTGATCGGTGGCCATGCCGATTGTGGTATAGCGCTTCAGATGCTCGACACTGGCGAAACCTTCCTGATGGGCAAGCTTGATGTCCTTGATGGTGACATCGTTCTGCGGGTCAACCCAGGCGCGGCCCTTGCCTTGGACATACCAGAGCGGCTTGATGGCTACGGGGGCATCTTCGGCCCGTGGCAGGTCGTGCGCCGAAGCAGTTTTGCCGAGGGTTGTCAGCGCATCGCGGGCGGCTTGGTCGCCAGAAGTGAGGGCGGCGTGAGTGGAGAACAGGCCCGCAGCGGCCCCGGCGACGGTCAGGTTGGCCGGGCCTCCTGCGCCGGGCAGGAATGCGGCGAGCGTCTGGCTCCATTCCGGTTTGGAGCGGTGGTGGGACGATATCGCAAGGTTGGGGTTCCAGCCGCCCGAAGTGCCAAGGGCGGTGCAGGCTATGGTCTCAGTGCGGCCCTTGGCGTCGCGGATGGTGATGCCGGCAAGTCCAAGGTGGCCGGCGCTGTCGATGACCTCGGCGCCTTGCAAGTGGCGGATGCCGGGCAGAAGTTCACCGCCTTCGCGCGGGTCGATGACGGCAACGACGTCGATGCCCTTGGCTTGCAGGTCGCGGGCGGTACGCAGGCCGTCGTCGTTGTTGGTGAAGACGGCAACCCGGTCACCCACGGCCACGCCCCAGCGATTGGCATAGGCGCGCAAAGCTCCGGCGAGCATGACGCCGGGGCGGTCGTTATTCTCGAACGGGATCGGGCGTTCGGTGGCACCGGCGGTCAGGATCGCGCGTTGAGAATAGATGCGCCACAGCGTCTGGCGGGGCTTGTTGGGAAGGGGTTCGGGCAGGTGGTCCGACACACGCTCGACCGCGGAATAGATGCCATGGTCCATCGCGGCGAGAATGGTGGTGCGGTTCATCAGGCGGACATTGGGCAGGCTGGCAAGCTCGGCCACGGCAGCGGCAGCCCAGTCGGCACCGGTTTGGTCGCCCACGGTGAAGGTTTCGGCGTTCAGGCGGCCGCCCATGCGGAAATCCTCGTCGGCGAGGATGACACGGGCCTGTGCCCGCCCGGCCGTCAGAGCGGCTTGCAGGCCAGCCGGACCAGCGCCGATGATCAGAAGGTCGCAGTGCAGGAAGCCCTTGTCGTAGGTATCGGGGTCTTCCAGCTTTGAAAGCGATCCCAGGCCAGCGGCGCGGCGGATGATGGGTTCGTACAGCTTTTCCCAGAAGGCGGCGGGCCACATGAAGGTCTTGTAATAAAACCCGGCGGTCAGAAAGGCATTGAAGCGGTCGTTGATGGCCAGTGCATCGAATTTCAGGCTGGGCCAGCGGTTCTGGCTTTGCGCAGTCAGACCGTCGAAAAGTTCCGCCACGGTGGCGCGGGTGTTGGGTTCCTGACGCGCGCCTTGGCGCAGTTCGACAAGGGCGTTCGGTTCCTCGGAGCCCGCCGAAATCGGCCCGCGCGGGCGGTGGTATTTAAAGCTGCGGCCCATCAGGCGGACGCCATTGGCCAGAAGTGCCGAAGCAAGGGTGTCGCCGGGATGGCCGTCATAGGGCAGACCGTCGAACTGGAAACGCCACGTTTTCGTGCGGTCGATCTGCCCGCCGTCAATTCTGTTGGTTTGGGTCATATGCTGCGCCCCTGCGCGCGGGCCACATCGCGGGCAAGCTCGACGGCGGTGATCTCGTGGGTCAGCGTGTTGCGGGTGACAACCAGCCAGGAGCGGTCGCCCTGTTCGTGATACCAAAGCTCGCGGTGCAAACCGGCGGGGTTGTCGCGCAGGTAGGCATAGTCGTGCATCTCTTGCAGCGCAGCGGTCAGGCCGTCAGGTCGGTTGATCAGGGCGGCATCGCCCAGATAGACGAATTCCTGGGCGTCGCGGGGGCCAAGGATCGGGTGGTTGATGATCATGTGGTCCGACCTTTCGCCGGCCACTCATCCGCCCTGACAGGCGTCTTCGTTGCAGCGATGAACGCCCGCACGGCAGTGAAGAGCGGCTGGTTCATGGGTGTCCTCAATGCAGGTTCGGAGAATTGCCCTGGCCCTTTTCGTCGATCATCAACCCCTTGAGGAAGCGATCGAAGCGGTAGGCCGTGGCGGTCTTGTGGGGTTGGTCGGTGGCAAGCAGGTGGGCAAAACACCAGCCTGATGCCGGGGTGGCCTTGAAGCCGCCGTAGCACCAGCCGCCGTTGAAATAGAGGCCGTCGATGTCGGTCTTGTCGATGATGGGCGAGCCGTCCATCGACATATCCATCACGCCGCCCCAAGTCCGCAGCAGGCGGGCGCGGCCGATGGCGGGCATCAGGGCCATGCCGCCTTCAGCGACATCCTCGATCACCGGCAGGTTGCCGCGTTGGGCGTAAGAGTTGTAGCCGTCGATGTCGCCGCCAAAGACCAGCCCGCCCTTGTCGGACTGGCTGACGTAGAAATGTCCCGCCCCAAAGGTCATCACCCCGTCGATGAACGGTTTCAGCCCTTCGGAAACAAAGGCTTGCAGGACATGGGCTTCGATCGGCAGCCGCA